>JAVCCU010000019.1 GCA_030765335.1 Candidatus Kaelpia aquatica
TCTACAATGACGCCTACAGAGGCAACGTCTCCTATCTTGCCGAGTGCATCTAACATCGCTACCTTTGTATCGTTGTTAGACTCTTCAACAAGAGCCTGCTCTAACTCTACGCGGCCTAGGCCCAGATAACCTAATCCTACTGCAGCTGCACATCGTAAAGGCCAGTCTTTCTCTTGAAGCATCTGCTTAAATAATGGTGATGAGGATTCGTCCCCAAGTAAACCTAATGCTCCCGATAAAGCAGCCGCCATATCTTGAGGTACATCACTTCTATTGAAACATTTTTCTAAATGTTCATGCAAAAGAGATGCCGCAGCTTCATCGCCCAATACTCCTAAGGTTCTAACACAAGCTATCTGTAACTCTTCATCGTCTGTCTCTGTAAACAATCTGACTAAATCAGAACCCGCTTCTTTATGTTTTATAACACCTAAGAATTTAATAAATGATTTTTTATCATAATTATTATTGCTTAATCTCAAAGTCTCTAAAACAGTAGCCCCGTATACGCTGAGATCTACAGAGGAGTCACGTTGAGCATGGTATAATAAGCCGGTAAGAGCCTCTTCTTTTGATTCTTCACCTTGAGGATTAACAAATTCTGCTGCAATCTCATCTACGCTAACTTCATACCACCAGGGTGGAGCATCATATTCAACACCATTAATAACCATAGCAGCAATAGAATATCCTGCTACAAACCATAATAATAAATAACCATACGCTTCTACTTCCCTTGTTGGGTATATCCCAGAAGATGAGATCAGAAATACAACTGCTAAAAAAATACATATCAATCTCTTCATTGTTCTACCTCCTGTATGCTTTTATTAACATTGCCAAACCCGTAAATTTCATACAACATTTATACCATATAAATCCAACTTGTCAAATTACTTTTAAATGTTTTTATTTTGCTTGTTACAACTAAAACTCTTAGTGTCCAAAAAGTGTCCAGAATAGGTGGCAATACATGGTAATAGACGATAATAGGTGGTAATACAGGTAAGTCGCTAACTGGTTTATTTTAAAGGGAATAAATACAATACCTTGATTTTGTTGAAGTTACAGAAAACACCTGAATCTCATTGCGAACGAGATGCTCTCCCAACTGAGCTACACCCCCTGTATATCAACTAAGCCGTTGAATTTATAACACTACCAAAGCCAATCAAACTTATCAATGCTAAAATCTAAGACAAATAAATCGGAAAATAACAGTACATTATTATTTCTCTAAAGCCGCCCTTACAGTCCCCACAACAGGGATATTGATGTTGAACTGAGCCAAGAGCGGGACTTTCTTTTTATCACCGGAGAACCAGATCCAGGCCTCTCCTCTTGCCTTCTCTTGTCCACTCGATGCTTTAATATTGACTAAAACAACATCTGGAGTACCATGCCCGCGTAGCTCGAGAAGCCCCTTCTTCACAACTTCAATATCTATCTGCCATATTTTTGCTCTTTGAATCGCTTTAAAGCTATGGAGGCCTTTATCAAAATCAGAGGTTCTAAATTTATAGAAGCAGCTGAAAAAATCATAATAGTCAGGCTCTAGATCTATCTCTTTCTTAGAATCATCAAGGAGAGAGTGGTATATTAACTTATTATTCTTATAATCAAATATTGTCTCTGATTCAGAACGATACCCGCCCTCTCTTCTTTTGACTATATAGGCCAAAGGTTTTAAGCTCTTGCTATCGATATAAGAATGGAACTCATCTTTAACTTTAAATATAAAGTTTAAAACCTTATGCGTCCGCATTGTTATAACTATATGATAGCATTCAACTCCATTGTATTCTTCTAACCCTAGATTCTTAAATTCAGCCTCGGCAACAATCAATCCAAGCCAGCGAATCTTATAGAGATGCTCCTCATGAGCAAAATCGGCCACTTCACTTCTTGGTATAACAATATCTTTTTCTTGCCACTCTCTGCTGTAGATAGCAGGTGACTGCATAGCCATTCTTCTGGCACAAGAGATATTTACAATTAAGATGAGGATTAACAGTAACCTCTTTATATCTGGACCTCACTTATCATCTTTACAAACTGACCATAGACTCTATCGACTGCAATATTCTTAAGACAGATAAAACCTTTTTTGCAGTTATGAGCAAGGCATTCCTTACATCCTGAATCTTCATATATTACTTTAGCATGCTCTCCCAAAGGACCCCAGCGCTTATACGATAGCCCGGCTTGATTTCTTCCAAATATCACAATCAGAGGCTTGTCTAGGCTATCGGCTATATGCATAGGACCTGAATCATTGGATATCATAAGAGAAGCCCTTGATATTAAAGCCACCGATCTCTCTAAAGTAATGTTGTAATAAAGATAGGGACTAATCTCTGGATGCTGATTCAATCTATCTCTTAGTTCTTCATCGTCAGGACCTAATATAAATATAACCTCTAAGTTGTTTTTGAGCTTTATTCTTTTTGAAAGTTCTATGAAATTTTCTAAATCCCAAAGTTTTGATTTACAAGATGCCCCGGGGTGGATAACAGCAAAGCGGGTTATATTTTTACTTTGAAGCTCTCTATCTACCCACTCTAAAGCACCTCTATCTGGAACTATAAACTGATTTAAAGATATCTTATCAATACCTATTTTTCTAAGAAGATCGAAATTATATTCTGCTTCTGACTTCTCACCTTCCTGCTTCTTATGTTCAACCCTCATATTATTAAGTAAGCCCAGCTTAGAATCATAGCCCACTCTTTTTGGAATACTCCCGAGAAAAGAGAGCAAATGATTTCTATTTGTAGGATGGAGATGTACAGATAGATCAAACTTCCTCTCTCTGATCTCTCTAAGCAATCTTAAAAACCCTAAGATACCTTTATGATTTTTATCTTTATCTAAACCAATTACTTCATCGATATAAGGATTGTCTTTTAAAAGCGCTACCGTCTTAGAGTTAGAGAGAAAACAGATGTATGCATTGGGAAATTTATTTCGTACCGCCTCAATGGCCGGAGTAGTAAGCAGTAAGTCTCCCATCCTATCTGTACGACTAAGAAGAATCCTGTTATATTCATTGCTCCCATCCCTTTTCTTACCATCCAGTATCTTCTCGATAATATTTAAAACATAGTACGGTTTAATAGACTCCAGGCATCTCTTGTCGGAAAAGATGCATTGAGCCTTCTCACAAGGCGAACAAGAATAGCTTCTCTTAATAAGAGCTGAATTATCTGCTAATGGCCCATATTTAACCGCAGGTGTAGGGCCAAATATTGCAACCGTAGGTCTATTTGAGCTTGAAGACAGATGTAGAGATGCGCTGTCATTTGTTATAACTATCTCTGCCCCTGCTATTAAACAGGCTAACTGGGGTATAGTAGTCTTAGCTCCAAGGTTCTTAACCCTGCCATCTAGGACCAACTCTTCTAAGACACTCTTCTCCTGGTCGTTGCCTGTTAAGACAATGTCTAAATCGGGATATTTCATCAGGAGAAGTGCTATTAAAGCCTTGTAATGCTTTAGAGGCCAAGACTTGGTAAAACTCTTTGCAGTAGCAGAGATCACTAGATACTTATTGAGCCCAAATGAATCTATATGCTCTCTCTCTTTATCGCTCCATAAAACTTTAGGCTTAAAGATACCGAGCTCTTCTTTGCTGAAAAGCTCTCTTAAAGCCATGTTATGCTTAAGATATGCATGAGCCTTGACTTTCTTGCTCTTTAAAGAGTGAAACGATATTAAAAAAGATGCGAAGATATTCTTTAAATCTACAACTAAATCATAATTCTGTTTTCTCAAACTTATAAAAAATCTAAACTTATCTAAGAAAGAGAGGCTCTTCTTGTATAGGTGAATCCGGTTGACTCTATCATCACAAGAGAATACGCCCTGAGCTCTCTCATCAACCACGATATCTAAAACAAGGTTAGGAAATTTGGCTTTTAAAGCTTCTAACACTCCTGTTGTTAAGACAGCATCGCCTATATTGCTTAAGGTTATAATAAGTATCTTCACATTAAAAATTAAAAACTAAATAATGAATCTATTTTTTAATATTTGGAGAACCCTTAAATCTAGCAAATACCATAAACCCTGTATGGCCTACCATTCTATGTTGAGGTCTAACGCTATAGCCCTTTATCTGCCAAGGCCTAAGCAGCACCTCAACTATCTCTATATCTAGAAACGATTCAGTTGCTTCTAGTTCTTTAACAAACCTCTCGGCTTGAATAATGGTCGGTATGTAGGAAGAGAAACTCCCTCCTCTTCGTAAAGATTTAACCGCCTCAGGTATAACCTCCCAGGGTTGAGAGAAGTCCAGCACTATAGCATCCAGATTATCCTCGTCTATCACATTAGAAATATCCTGCTGTTTTAAGGTTACATTGCTGGGGAATTTATTATAAAACTTCTCTAAATTTTTCCGTGCAACATCCTGCAATTCAGAACGGTTGTCATATGAGTATATATGCCCTTTTTTACCCACATAACGACTCAACGCTAAGAGTAATGCCCCAGAGCCTGTCCCTGCTTCAACAATCCTGTCTCCAGGCTTTATATCCGCTAAAAAGAGTATAATCCCTATATCTTTAGGGTGTATTATGGCTGTCTTTCTGCCCATCTTGTGTATAAAATCATTTAAGGTAGGATAGAATACGGAGACCTCTCTATTTGTAGATGTTAAAAATACCTCCCCCTCTTCCTTCCCAATCATATCCTTGTGATGGACTATTCCTACATGAGATTGAAACCTTCCTTTAGAATCTAATTTTTGAAGATAGGTTTTGTTTTTATCATCCCTTACTATGACAAGTTCATTTTTCTTGAAACTCATATCTAGCTTTCTCCTTTTCTATTAATTTACAATATGAACAGACCTCTTGAGTTGTCAACATACCGCACCTAGAGCATTCATTTAGACAGAGCCCCTCATCTCTCTCAAATATATCTTTCTTTTTATCCAAAAACTGAAATAGAAAACTACTCTTTGTACCTGGAGAATGTTCTTCTATCAAATCAAGAGCCTCTTTATATACGTCCTGAGTATTGCCTTTTTTAAACGGACAGCTATCACTAAGGTAATCTATGCCTTCTAGGTCAGCATAGGTCTTTATCTCATATTCACTCATTTTATATAGCGGCTTTACTCGGCTGATAAGCTTAGAACCTACTGCATCAAGCCTGGGATACTGCCTCCTAATATAGCCTAGCTGCCAACGTAATATATTACCAAGCAGGGTTGCACTCTCATCGTCTAAATTATGCCCTGTAGCTATGACTGAAAAACCGTTCTCATAAGCATATCTATTCAGCCAGTATCTTTTAATCATCCCGCATACTGAACAGAATCTCTTCTTTTTCAACATCGTTCTTATGTCAAACCCTGTTAACTCTTCAATCTTTAGTACCTTAAACTTAAGCCCTCTCTCTTTTGCAAAGTTAGAAATCTTATTCTTACTGGCACTGGAGAAACCCTCTATGCCTAGGTCTAAAAAAATACCCTCGCTCTTATAGGCCAGCTTATTAATAAGATGCCAGCAAAGTAGTGAATCTTTACCGCCTGAAACAGCAACAAGGACAGGCTCCTGCCTACTAAACATCTCCATATCTGCTACCGCCCGCCTAAATTGTCTATCCAGAAAAACCCTAAAATCCTCTTCACAAAGTTTTAAATTATGACTCTTTAATTTAAGCGAAGCTTCATTACCGCAAATTTTACAATTCATATTTTTATCTAAATCTTAAAATATATTCTGCAAACATCCTATCTAAGATTCTATATTTTTTATCATCCCGCCGCAAAATAAGGTTCTTATCGACCAATCTATAGACGAAATTTTTAATATTAGAGACAGGGTAGTTTTTTATCTTCTCTTCAAAAATGATTATATCTTTTAGTTGAGTGAGACTAAGGTAGTCTCCCTTCTCTGCAAATATATGAAGTAATTCTTTCTCTCTCTCGCTGGCTTTATCATAGAGTGAAGAAAAATATTCAATACCAAGATCCTTTAATGTGTTGAGCAGTGAAACCTCCCAGCACTCTTTACTTACAACCCCTTTTATCTGATTATCATAAAGATGGTTTGCCAAGAGCTGCAGCTCATAAGGATGGCCTTCGGAGTAATCCCAACAATTATCCATAATACTGCTTTCAAAGATAACCCCTGTACCATTAAGAGTGTTCTTCACTGTAGCCATCAGGCTATCTTTTGGGAGTTTATCCAATATCTGTTTCTTTCTAAAAAATCTGCCTATAGGATCATATCTTTTTAAAAAATCCGTCCAGCCCGAGGGGGTTGAGGCAAGCACAAAAAGAATATTGGTCTCTTTTATCAAATCTTCATTTGAGAGAGCAATCCTTAGGAGATCTAAGACCTTAGGCATCTCAGATATATTCTGAATATCATCGACCAAAACCACCAACATCTGAGAGTTTGAACCTTTAAATATACTCTTTAACGCTTCAACAAGTGAGATGGCTGCATTCTTTGATCTATTTTGAAAAGAAGAGAGGTCTATATCTAGGCCGAGGCCGAAAGTTATCTCCTCGACAATTGACGACAGGACATCCCTGTAAGAATCTCTAGGACCGCTCTTGGCTAAAGAGGTATATGCTGCCTTACAAGATTCATTCTGAGAGATTTTCTTGTAATATTTAAGAAGAGATGTCTTACCCCTTCCCCATTCTCCTAAAAGCAGTAGATGGAAATACTCTCTCTCTTTTCTTTTCTGCAAGAGGCTGGAGAAATCTTTAACCAGCTGCTCTCTCCCGCCTAAAATCCTTGGCTCAAGACCTGATTGCGGAGTAAAAGGATTGGTCAATATTTCAGCCATAAAGGGATTTTATATCTTTTGGGTTGCAGAATCAAACTATTTTTGTAACTTTTGTACCTTAATCAAATAATATTTATCTGTCTCAGATATTATATCAAGAGCAGGCAGCCTCTCCTTCAAAAAAGAGAGCTCCTCCTTAGGGATTATGATATCGCTGCCTTTAAAATTTTCTATTTCTTTTATCTCCTTTACTTGAGATTTAGAATAAAAGAGAATGCTGGGCTTAAAGAACTTCCAAGTGTAGATAACCTCGACATCTAAGTCTCTGCCTTTAAAGAGATTCTCGGTCGAGCGGTAATTGGAGAATGCATCTCCGTAAGCTATCAAAAGATAGAAGTATATCAAGGTAGGCGCTAGAGAAAGATATGGAAACTGGGTTTTGAGCTTTCTCCTATGCAATATCAACAGAGGAAGAGCTATGAGAAATATTATCAAAGCTATGTTTTTAAAAGGTATATCTAACCCAACATCTATGAAATCTGAGACTATAAATCTAAGAGCAAAGCTGACAGCCGCTAGCATAAAAAAGAAGAACAATCCAACTCTTGTCCTCTTCTCCCAAGCTCTCTCTACGCTATTACTAAGCACTACGGCTAATGGCGGAAAGATAGATAGAATATAGGTTGGAAGCTTACTCTTGCAGAGGCTAAAAAATATAACTGCTGTAAAAATATAGCTTATTAAAAACCTATTCAACTTAATTGTTAAATCAGACTTTCTTAAACCAAATAAGAATAGTATCCAAGGTAGAGACCCTATAAATATTAAAGGAATATAATAATAAAAAGGCTCTCTATGTACAAAACCTCCTTGAAATCTTCCCAGAGTCTCTTGTCTTATGAGCTCTAAAAACTCAACTTGGCCTATTTTTAAAAAAAGAATCAAATACCAAAACCCGCCTATTAAAAACATGAGCATAATACCCCAAGGATTTAAAAATCTCCTTAAATAATGTGAATCTTTTTCGATAATAGAGAAGATCGAGACAGATAAAAATATTAAGATCACCCCTACAGGTCCTTTGGTAGCCAAAGACAGACCAGCAAAAATAAAAGATAGCAGTATAAACTTCTTGTTGCTCAAGCTGCGCCAAAAAGCAAAGATAGAAAAAACAATAAAAGCCGTGAAAAGCATGTCTGTTATAGCAATGCGCGAACTTATTAAGAAAGCAGGAAAGCTAAGTAAGATTAAGGTTGGAATAAAAGAATTTTTATTTTTCTCTCTTTTTATAAAAAAATACAATCCTAAAATCAAAGCCAATCCAGATAGCGCCGATGGAAAACGAGCTGCAAACTCATTGACACCGAATATCTTATAAGATGCCACAATAGTCCAATAGAAAAGAATCGGCTTGTTAACCCGCGGAGCTGAGTTAAGAAGAGGGATAAGGTATTGATTCGAAGCCATCATCTCTCGGGCAGACTCTGCATAACGACCCTCATCGGGGTCTATCAAAGAGAGGTGGCCCAATAAAAAAAAGAGAATAAATGCAGAGATTAAAACAAGGCCTATTGTTTTCACTTAATCAACTTGATGTTTCTTATGTATTAAATAAAGATTACGCGAGTATATAATCACGCCTACTGACTGCCCTAACATAAAAACAGGATCTTTGCGAAATATAGAATAACTTAAAAGCAATACGCCTCCTGCTATGCTAAAATACCAAAACGATACTGGGACTATACTCTTCTTCCTCTTCTCAGACGCAAGCCATTGAATTAAAAAACGCATAGAGAACATTATCTGCCCCAAAAAACCCACTAGAAGCCAGAGATTTGTATTCATAACTCCTCCTTAATATGAGGTTTAATATAATTTTTTTTCATCCAGAGAACAATAAATGTATCTACTAAAGATTTAAGCATCCTGTTTTTTATCCCATATTTACTCTTACCGAATTTTCTCTTTCTATGATTGACCTCAACCTCTATAACAGATGCTCCATGGAGTTTAAGCAGGGAGGGGAGGAATCTGTGAAAACCGCGAAACATCTCTATCTTAGCCAAAACATCCCTTCTATATACTTTAAGCATGCAGCCTGTATCTTTAATATCATCTTTTATAATTTTGTTTCTTATGCTATTTGCTATCTTTGACGCAAACTTCTTTTTAAAAGAGTCCGCTCTATTTTTTCTCCACCCTGAAACAACATCATAACCTTTTTCAAGATAAGGAAGCAGTTTTAGAATTTCAGTAGGATCATTCTGCAAATCTGAATCCATAGTTACTACAATATCACCACTGGCCCTGTCAAAACCGACCTTTAAAGCGCTGGATTGCCCATAGTTCTTTTCAAAAGACAGAACCTCAACAGTCTGGTCTTCTCTTTTTATACTTTTGATAATATCCAAGCTATTATCAGTAGAACCATCATCTATAAAGATAATCTCAGACTCAATGGCAGCAGAGTTGATGAGGCCTTTAAGCTCTTCATAGAGAATCGGGATGTTCTCTTCTTCATTATATACCGGGATTACAAATGAAATCTTCATAAGGTTATTGGATTTTAGTGTTTAACCATAATAAAATCAAGTCTAAATAGACTATTCCGATATTTCACTTTCAATGCTTATCTCAACCGGATCTCCAGGAGCTCCAGTAATTATAGCCGTATAACTGCCGTTAAGTCCCGCTATATCCACACTTTCATTTAATCCTGCAGTTCTATAGCTCCAGTCATCGTAGAGCTTCTGCTTTGCCCTCTCAACTCCCATATCATTGACACACATAGTCTGAACCATACGGTAGAACCCTTTCGCTATCTCTGTTCTATTGGCAAAAACAGAGGCAAGCATCATTCCAAAAATAGAGAATAACATCATTAGAAATATTACCAAAAGAAGAGCCAGTCCATCTTTTTTAATTAAATTATTCATCTAGATAAAAAGTTTCTCGGAAAGACATAAGAGTTAAAAGCACTGCTCTGATCACCTTTATAAGCATTAAATCTTAAGTATAAATACCAGATATCTTCAATCTGTGCAGCAGATAGAATTCCAGCAACAGGAATAATCTCGGCATTGCTCTGGTTGTAATACTTTACCTGGAAACTACTAACATTCTTAATTAGGGGCTGAGAGTTTTTATAGATAATATTACTGTTATATACATAAGCAATGCTCTCTGAATCAATATTTGTAAAGGTTACAGCATCATCTGAAGCAAAGCTTATAGTAGGATCGGATGATGAGTCTACGCCTATCTCTTTTAAATCCCGACTCATAAAATCAAGCGCTAACTTAGAGTCCTGCTCTAATGCATATCTCTGAGTTAAAAATTTCCAAGAATCAACCACTCTAAGCACATAGAGCGAAACACCGTAAGAGAAGATTCCCATAAGAACGATGACCATTATTACCTCTATTAATGTAAACGACTTTTTATTTCGTATTATGCCCCGCATAGCTAACTCCATTAGATACAGTTATAGTGTCAAATTGAACATGGTTGGCTAATATATCTATTCTCTTATAATCTGTTACAGCTATAGCTATACTATCCCAATCGGCTGAAGAATCAGGATTATTTACATAATAGACAGAAACAGTAACGGTAATATTAGGATAATCTGAATCTACGAAAGAGTAGCCGTTAAAATCATCAACATCGTCATAGTCAGTCAATGTAGTCTCACCGCTATCTGGTCCTAGATCAGCAGGATCTGTAAAAGGAGAGGAGCCCTCTTCGTCAAAAGACCTGCTTAAGACTAACTCCATATAAGATGCAGCCATACTGGAGGCACGGTTAATATAAATACCTGTATCAGTATCGCGAGAGACAGTAGCAAATAAATTCATCAACGGAATAGTTATTAAGACAAATACTACTATTGAAATTATTATCTCTATAAGAGTTAAGCCTTTCATTGGACCTCCACCCACCCTGTTACAGGATATACTGTGATCGTCTTAGACCTACCCCTATAATTTAAAACTATCGTACTTACTGCCGATAAATCATTGCCGGATGAATCTAAGGGCTCACCTAAAGATGAGAACCTTAGCTCGTTTGAAGAATCTATATTTACTGAGCTTATGCTGACACCTTTATACTCTTCTGTTGTATCTAAATCCAAGCTCATACCTGCCCGGCTATAAGGGTCTATAGCTAAAGTACCTGTATCAACCTCATAGACTTGATAATAATTGGCTGAAACATTAAATTCAACCCCATAGCGCCTATGTTCTGCTATAGAGAGATATTGGGTGTATCTTATGTCAGAACTTATCTTTTGGGCACAGGAATATATTCTAGCATCCAAATAAGAATCAATATTAGGCACAGATATCAGCACTACAAAACCTAAAATTGAGATAAGCATTATAAGCTCAATTAAAGTAAAGCCCTTATTCCTTCGCATATAAAAATATTAGTTAACCTAGTTGTTTTTTACAAGTTTTATATTAAATAGCTCTACTCAAATATAGTCTAGAGAACAGCATCTTTTACATATAGGCAGCAAATTATTGTTTAATATATCTTTACGCAAATTCTGCATGATTTTGCTATCCCAAAGCTCAAGCAGGCTATCTTTAGTTATATTGCCAATCTTTTTGTATATAAAAGGGCATATTAGTACGTCTCCATTCTCTATAACGGTCAAGGAATGTAGATGCTTACAGATCAAATTTTTCTCTTCCCGTGCTTGACCCTGAAAGAATTCAAGCGGGTCTTTTGCTGTAATCCTTGGATATATAGCTGTAAATACAGTGCCTCTTCTCCTTAAACTTATTATCTGATGTATAGCCGCGGTACTTTTTTGTAAATATGCTTTTTTATCACTAAGCTCCTTTTGCTGTATAAAAAAACTGTCATTCTGATTAAAATTCAAAATATCAGATGCTTCTTTAATATCACCCTCTGAATAAAACATTTCAGGCATAAATGTAAGTCTATCGACTTTCAATTTAGAAGCCAAATCCACAAGATAACCGATGGAATCAACATTCTCAGGGATAATAACAGCATAGAGCCCAACTATAAACGGAGCATCGCATAGCCACTCTAATGCTCTATAAGCTCTCTGAAAAGAATCTCCTGATTTTCTTAAATTATTATGGCGCTCCCTATCAGCATCTATTGAGACTGCTATGCTCTCTATATATTTATAAGTTTTCAGCTTCTCTACCTTCTCTTGATCTAAAAGATAGCCGTTGGTACCCAGTTTAACTTTTATCTCTCGAGCCTCTATGAGATCTAGTATCTCAAATATATCCTCTCTGATAAATATCTCACCCCCTACCATCTCTATTAAGTCTAGGCCCCAATCTTTTATGTGATTTAAAAACTTTTCTATCTCTTTTATCCCCAGCTCGCTAAAATTTAAACCCCTTCTCCTAGATTGATGACAGAAATCACAGCTAAGATTGCAGCGCATTGTCGGTTCAAACCAGACTGACCTAGGTTTATCTATATATCCGCTGCTCTTGATTTCTTTCCACGAGGATTTATTGTTCCCACTCCAATAAAGATCGAGAATAACATCTGTTAAACCCCATCTTATAAATTGCTTTAGGAGCCTGCTGCGTAAGATCTTGAGCTTTAAATTCATAACTTTATTTAAACTCTCTGAATTTATAAAAGAAGAAAGAGTTTAAAGAATCAGATAGATTACCGTAGACAATCTTATTTATATTAATATTATTGGGCTTTAAGGTCTGAAAAAAATTCTTTACTTTAAAAGAGACAAAGAGCAAATCAATATCCTTCCCCATAGCAGCTGAGGAATGCATATAGGCAGAGTCTATAACTACATTGATTTTACTTAATTTTTGAACTGCAAAGTTTAAATTAATATTGTCTCTTAGGATAGGTATGAAAAGTTGTTCCTCTTCTAATCCCGCTATCTTTTTAAATTTTAAAGGTAATACTGATTTAAATCC
The DNA here is from genome assembly GCA_030765335.1 of Candidatus Kaelpia aquatica. Classification (NCBI taxonomy): domain Bacteria; kingdom Pseudomonadati; phylum Candidatus Omnitrophota; genus Candidatus Kaelpia; species Candidatus Kaelpia aquatica. The sequence continues at coordinate 12,696 of JAVCCU010000019.1, forward strand.
AGGCCCAGAATAGCTGTGAAAGAAACATGCCTCTAGACCAGCGTTATTCTTTGCCCAATCTATATCTCTCTTCTCTAGATATACCCTGCCGTATACTCCATCATCAAAGGTAATATTAATATCGAAACATTTACCTAGGCCCCTATTAACTTGCAGCCTTCTATCGCTATTCTTATTGAATTTAAGATAGTGAGCATCTATATCAGAAGTTCTTAGGTCTTCCACCGCCCTATCTATTCTTTTAAAGCTTTTAATGACCTGAGTTCTATCCCATATCGGGGGGCATCCAAAGAAAACCCTCTCCTTATAAGGAAAGTTATTAAAGAATCCGCAGTTATAGATCTTGTCTCTGACCACCAGTCCGAAGCCAGGATCTCTACCCATGATATATTCTATGCTCGGCATTGATAATATCAAATCGCCTAAACCGTGAGGATGCAAGTAGATCCTCTTTAGATTTTTATTTTGAGCAAAATTTATCTTTTTCATGGTAAGACTATTTTTTACCTATCCAGTATAGAGCACGCGATATAGCCAGATTAGAAAAATTTTTGTTTAAGATCGAAAAAAGGCCATAGAGTAAAGGGCCTCTTCTTGCAATATTCATACCCGGCAGCACACCCTTAAATATTTGCTCCGTAAAATAGCGCTTCATAACCCTTCTTAATTCTAACCAGTTCATTTCCGACAAATGGGTAGGCTCTGGGCTGTCTAAGCCTATGTTGCAAATTAATCTATATATACACCTATTGGGAGATGAGATTATAATCACACCTCCATCAATGAGCAGCTCCTTTATCTTCCTGATATATCTATCTAGCTCACTAAGAGGCAAGTGCTCTATAACCTCAAACATTGTAATTACATCAAACTGCCCTATGTTCTGAGGCAGATTTTCTAGATCCGTATTTATTAACTCTACCCTGCTGTCCACTCTAAATAACTTCCCTGCAGAAGCAATCTTCGCTGAATCTGGCTCCAGCGCTATAGCCTCTTTGAATCTAGAATCTTCCAATATGAAAGCAAGCTTAGAACCGTCTCCAGTTCCAATATCCAAAACTCGCCCCTTGATATAACTCTTTATCACAGCTGCCAAATCCAAACTGATTTTATAATTACATTCTTTCTTTATCACTCTATATTAACCCCTCGGCTCTTAACTTATTATAAACGTCATCAACGCTGATGCTCTTTAAGCAGTCCAACCCTCTAAGGCATTCTATGCTACTCCTGCTTGAGTAGAAGGGGTACTTTAAGCAAGGGGCACAATCAATCTTACTTATTATATAAGAGCTCTTCTTACCACGCGGAGCTGTTCTCATATGATTACTCGGACCAAATATACCTAGAGTCGGAACTGATAGAGTAGAGCTTAAATGCATGAGCCCGGTATCATTAGATATAAATAGTTCACAATGTTTTATAAAGAGAGCCGCTAGATATAGTGGCTGATTATCAATAATAAAGACTCTGGTCTTATCTCCTATACTATCTGCTAACCTACTTTTAAGAGAGCTCTCTTCGTCCCCCCCAAAGATTAAAATAGATGCATCTTTATCTTTAATTAATCTTTGAGAGAGTTCTGCAAATCTTTCTAGAGGCCATCTCTTTTTATGGCCCTGCCAATCTTTATTCCAAAAACCTCCCCCGCCAGGATGAATACCCACTAAAAATCTATTCTTTAAATTTTTATTCTCTAAGTACCGGTCTATAACATCAGGATTATCACCACTAAGCTTAAGATCTAAATCATAGTTAATATTTCCACGCTTACTATTTAAAGCTCCTAAAAGGTTTAAATTTTGCTCTAAATCATGGATGGCTGAATTCACTTCTACTCTATTATTGATTAAAAAATCAAATTTCAAAAAACCAAACTTAAATACATGCGAAACTCTATTTTCTGCTGCAATTAAAAAAGTAAGTATGTTAAAGCCTGCTCTATTTGAAGGAAAAACAGTAAAAGCATAATCGAACTTCTGCTTGCGCAGTTTCAACAGCAAGGCTATATTGGCCAATATTCTTTTTGTAAAAACATAATAGCCGTCTATTAATTCTGCATCTTGCAGCATCTTTCCAAGATCTGCATTTAATAAAACTAACCTTATCTCTGTATTAATGGTAGATCGAAGGTTTTTTAAGAAAGGTATTGCTAGTATGGTATTACCTATACCGGAAAGAGATATAGCAATGGTATTCTTCATATTAAAATTCTGTACTTTTAAATAAAATTTATGAACCTAAAATACTCTTTTTTCAAAATTATAGCAAGGCTGACTTAAAATCCAAATAACTATAAAGATCTACATCTTTAAATGACGTTATATGCTCACTATTATTTAAAAAACTAGGCAAATTATGCTTATCCAATAAAGAACTTAAATCCTGATCTTTTTTTAAAACTACAAAAACTCTCTCTGTTGTTTTTAAATCTGCTCCCAGATAAGCCCAAGAGACATTATGACGGTGAAAATAATAGGCAAGGATAAAATCTGCAGGCATAAAACATACCACATTATCACCTTCTTTAAGTTGCTCTTTTAAAAATAGAACCGCATCTTCTGCCCCATTTAAAGCCCCTGTCTCTTCACTCTTAATAACAGCACCTTCATTAATAACCGCCAGAGAGAGAGATAGAGCAGCCAATACAATCAGGGCTCTAAACAATATTTTTTTAAAATCACATTTAAAAATATAGACTAAAGCGGAAGAGATAATTCCAAAATATAGTGGAATTAGAAACAGAAAGACCCTCTGAGGAGGAAACCTTCTGTTCAAAAGCAATATACTTATTATAGCTAAAACAGCAGGGGTTATAATAGAGATATATTTTTTTCTTAACTCTCCTGACCCTGCAATTGCCATAAATAATACTAGGGCCAACGCCAGCCTGCTCCAGCCTGGAAAATCCCTCATCCAGCTCAACCAAAGACTAGATAGATATTTAGGCAGCTCTTCTATGAAGTCAAAAGAGCATCCGGGTATAACAAATCTATTGGCAAAAATAGAGGCCAATCCAGATTTTAGAATAATCGGAAGATATAGTCCAAAACTTAATAACAACACTGCTGTCATTGAGATAATTAACATTTTAATTTTATTTTTTTTGAATTTATCTTGAATAACTCTAGTTAAAAACAAAAATAATCCTACTGCAATAGGATAAATCATAACTGGAATAGTATAGAGACCCAAGACTGAAGAGAGTATAAAATATAGCCAGCCATTTTTCTCTGCTTTAAATATAAGCTCTATAGAATAGAAAAAAATAACAGCCAATAACAGATAGAGGGTATAGCCTCTGGCGTTGGTAGAATACTCTATAAGAAGAGATGAGATTGCAAGAAATGCGGCAGAGATTAAACCAGACTCTTTATTGAATAGAGATGATATCAAGCAATAGCTCGCAGGAATTAATAGCAGGCCAAAGAGAAGGGAAGGCATGCGCATAACCCATTCAGAGTCTCCTAATAGAACATATAGAGGATGAGCAAAGAGATTATAGAGAAGATGGTTATTGGGCGCAATATAATGCGACAGAGAAAACGATAGCGGCTGAGAGAAAAAGAATAAAAATCCAAATGCTTCATCATAACGCATGGGCTGGAAGACGTAGTAGAGCCTCAATCCAAGAGCTATTAATATGAGAACAGCCAGATACCACTTCTCTCTTTTATCCATTAGTGCAGCACCTCAAAAACTCCGGATTCACCTTCTGTATAAATAAGATTTAATTTATCTTTAAACCGATATAGAAACGGCCCTAAATACATACGAGTCTGTGCTGAGAAATTATCTACTACTATGTAGCCTATCTCTTCTTCTACAACCCTATCCCAGATATCATTGGGATCTTTACTGTAAGGGAATATTAACGATTTATGCTCTGTAAGTAAAAAACTTACGGTCGGCTTACGCGATAATATTATTTTATCGTCTACGATATTATCATTAATCCAACCATGAAGAGATATAAACTCCTCTTCTGCTTTCGATATTTTAGTTAGATCTGGAATTATAAAAAAATTGCCAATTATATTTATCAATAAAACCACAGCCAATATAGAGTAGGTGTGTTTGATTTTAATAAAAATCAAAGCTCTAATTATACCTTTTATAAAATAGTAATAAAGAAAAGGAATGATCGGCATAAGAAACCTATGCGTCTCTCTATAAGGCCAAACAATTAAGATACTCATATAGATAATAAAGTAATAATTAAATACGGGTCTTTCTCTATCTTTAAAACTTAAATACAATCCAAATAGAACAAATAATGTTATAGGCAGTAATATAAACTTCAAAATAGAGTAATTCATTAAACCCATGAGAGGGATAATAACAACTGCTATATCTCGACGATATATGTTAACTCCTTCTATGATTCTTAAAATCAATGTACCCGGATCTGTAAATATGCTGCCCAAGAAAGGCCTGTAGGGGTCTATTAGCCAAAACTGTCCTGCAATATAGCTCCTGTTGATATCCAAACTCCAGGGGATAAATCTCCAGATAAGAAAAAATATAGAAAATAAAACCGAAAGACTTAACGCTGCCCTATAATCACGTTTTATCTTAATAAAAAATAGAATAACAGCTAAAAAAAGGCTAATACCTATATAGCGTGTAAAATAGCTGAGAATAATTAAAATAAAAGATAGTATCAAAACGCTATATCTCTTTTTATCGTAAGAGTTAAAGTACTTCAAAATTAATAAAAAACTTAAAAGAGATAAAAAAAGATACAATGCTTCAGTCAATATATGTTTGGTTATATAAACAAAGAAGAACAGATTCGAAGCCGTTAAAAGAGTAACCCACAACGAGCTTCTCCTATCTAAATAATTCCTCATTAGACAATAGATTAAAATAAGACTGACATACCCTAGAGCTGCAATAAAAATGTATATAGCCTGATAGTTAAGACCAAAGATAGCTATAATAAAAGAGAGCAAGGTCGAGAAAACCGGCGGATAGTGATCAAAGAACGGCTCACCAGGCAGATTTAAAGCACAATGCCCATAACCACTTGAAATACTTTTGGCAAGTATAAGATACTGGGCGCTATCTCCTCCTAATTCTAAGAATTCAGAGCTGATATTACTTAATGCAAAACACCAGAAAAAAGCACTGAGTAAAACTATTGCGTAGTAAGATTTTATTTTTTTAGATTTAAGCATTAGAACTATTTAATGATAAATCTACTATGGCAGATGCGATATCCTGCCAGCTGAAATTTTTGACCTTGCTTAACCCATTCTTAATTACTTTTTCCCGAAGGGCACTGTCATTTAAAACAAGCGTGATCTTATTTGCCAGGTCATCTGAGTCTCCGGGTTGAAAAAAAATTACTTCCCTATGGTCTTCTGCAATCTCTCTTAATCCTTTTAAAGAAGAGGCTATAACTGCAGTTGCTGAGGCCCAGTATTCATAAATCTTAAGAGTAGTAACTATCCTATTGGGCAGATAATCCTTTCTGGGAATAATTCCTATGCTGGCCTTTTTAAGGTATTGAATAACTTCAGAATGTTCTAAGATCCCGCTAAAAAAACAGTATTTTTTTAGCCCTAGCTCTTTAGCCAATCCTTTAATATATTTAAACTCACGCCCTCCGCCTATAAATAAAAATCTTACATCATTATCCTCCTGTATCACTTTAGCAGCTGCCTTCACTATTAAATCCACTCCATGTTGACGATCTATCGCTCCTAAATGGATAATATTCTTATTGGCCCCTATATCCTTCTCTTTATTAAAATCAGCAGCATCGACACCATCATAGATAACTTTTATTCTTTCTTGCGCTATGCTTCTTTTGATCAAAAGATCTTTCATTGCATGCGTTGCAACGATTATAGCCTCAGCATAAGAGATAATCCAATATTCATATCTAATTAGATAAGGACTTATAATACGTTCTAAGATATTCCTGCTTCCTATGGGCAGATACTCTGCATGTATATCGGTTATATCTAAGACAAACTTAAATGAAAAAAACATCTTTAAAAAAGGAATGGTCACTGCAGATATTGTATTGTGTATAAAAAATATATCTGCATCTTCTACGAGCCAGAGGAACTTTCTCATTAATCTTATATTGAATTTAATACTGCTTAAGATTTGAGAGCGCTGCTTTCTAGGCGGATGCAGCCATTCAACGCTCATATCTTCAATCTTAGATACAGCATCTGTCGGAGCAACTATAACCACATCGTGACCTCTCCTCTTAAACTCCCGAGCAACTCTCAGCGTTCTTATAGCACCTCCCCCTTTTAAGGGAGCTAAAGAGTCATGTGTTGAAACAATAATTTTCATAGAAATTCAATTATTTTTTAATTCATCAATTAAAACTACGTATAATTTTATTATAAACATTTTAATTCCCATACCTCGTAAAGTTCTAAAAAAGATATTCATATTCCTTAAAACTAAAAATGGAGAGAGCCATTTTTTAAGAAACCAGATTAGTATGGTCTTGCTTCTAAGCTTACTTAAATTAATGCCCTCTCTATAGACAGCCCCCTTGCCGTCATAGCTATTGAACTTTAAAGATTTATCCTCTTGAGCCATCACGTAAAACCTTGTCCCAGGATAAGGAACAGCTATGCTTATCTGTATAGAGTCTGCTTTAAGATTATGGATATAGGCTGCCGATACTCTTAAATCTTCTCTGCCTTCATTCAATAGCCCAAAAATGAAAGTGGCATGCGTCTTAATACCATATTTAGCACAGATATTTATCACTTTAATGACCCTCTTTAAATCTATAGGCTTCCCAATCTCCTTAACGATTTTTTCGCTGCCGCTCTCTACGCCAAATTTAATGCCTATACAACCGCCATCAGCCATAGTTTTAATCAATTCTTCATCAATATTTATAGCATCAGCCATGCAGCTCCATTTCAACTCTAATTTTCTGTTTTTAATCTCAGAGCATAAATCTAGAACAAACCTTCTGTCTATTGTAAAATCATCATCATCAAAATATATCTCTTTAGCCTTATATCTCCTCTTAATCATCTCCATCTCCTCTACTACTATCTGAGGAGAGAAAGTCCTATATTTGCCGCTATTGTACATGACCTGATTAAAGAGACAAAAATAACACCTATAAGGACAGCCCCTAGATGCCTGGAGCTGATAAGCAGGGTAATTTTGACAAAAACCATCCCAATAGATACCGGGATTTGGTTTCTCATTTAAAGGAAAGAGATCGCGCTCTGGATAAGGTAATCTATCTAAATCATCAATCAATATTGACTCTCCTGAATCAATAATCTCCCCTTCTTTGCTATAAATTATTCCACTTTTTATCTCTACATTATCCCTTAAATGTCTAGCTACATTTAAAAGAGAGAACTCATATTCACCTTTTAAGATAAAATCCACAGCCTGGTTATCCTCTATGATCCCCTTAGCAAAAACAGTAGCATAAGAGCCTCCTAAAGCTATACACATATCTCCATAGACACTCTTTATCTTATATGCAAAACGAATATCGTATTGTGAGGTAAGAATAGTAGGTTCATAGAAGACTAGATCTGGTTTTACTTTTTTTATGATATCAAGCAGATCTTCTTCGCCTATATCCGCGGCTACAGCATCAACTATATGGACTTTGAAACCATCTCTATTGAGCAAGGCAGCAGAATAACCCAGAAAAAAAGGAAATGGCAGATAGTGAGCAAGGGTGTTCTTCTTTTTAACTCCTGAATGGGGCCAGCGAGAACCAGATCTTATATAATACTTTTCATATTTAGAATCTATATCATATTTAACCAATGGATTTAAAAGTAATACTTTCATAGCATATCTTTTATTAAAAAACTTCTATTCCTTTGGGAATATCATAACCTAAATCTCTGGCTTTATTTATAAAAACAGCTGCCTTCATCCTATCACCGCAACCTAAATAATATAATCCCAAATTGTAATAAGACGCAGCAAATTCCGGGTCTATCTTTGACGCTCTTCTTAGATAAAATACAGCCTCTTTTAAGCCTCTCTGGGCTAAAATAGTCCCTAAATAAAAGCACCCCTCTTTATGAAAAGGGTAGACCAAGAGGAGTTTCTTATAATAATCTATAGCCTCATCGCTCTCACCTGTAAGCTCGCTTATTCTGCCAAGAAGAAAATAATACCCCGGGTAATCTAAGCCTAAACTATGAGATCTGTTTAAATAATCACGGGCTCTGCTTAGCTCTCCTTTCCTAAACAGATAATCTCCTCCATAAAATAAAAGTTTTGCATTATCTGGATATTCTTTTATCAGCTCTTCAAATCCAAAATCACCTGTTTTTAGATATATAATTTCAAGCAAACTGTAGACATCATTGGCGTAAGGAAACTCTTTTAAGGCTTTTACGGCAATCTCCTCTGCTTCTTCATATCGAGCTTCGTCAATTCTTATCTGAACTAAATTAAGAAGAGCTTTTACTTTAAGCTGAGGGTTTCTAGCATTTAATATTAATCGATCAAACCGCTCTTCTGCAGCAGAATATCTTTTTTCTGCTTTAAAATATGTTCCGATTTGAAAATCAGCAATCTCAGAATCCGGATAACGCTCCATAATATCGCAAGATGCAATAAGTTCATTTTTATAAAGCGGATTTCTTAAATATGTAACCAAGCCAAGCCCGATTAAAAATATAAGTAGAAGTGGGTTGAAAATATGTTTTCTGATCTTCACTCTACTTAGGAGTACATAGAGAACAAATATAATGCCTATCTGCGTTAAATAAAAATGGCGCTCTCTAGCTATTGATTCTAGTTGAATATAAAATCTCCAAAAATAAAAAGATACTCCCCATAGAATCCCAAACTTTATCCTGTTATTGGCTCTTACAAAGAGTATTAAAAAAATGACAAGTACAAAGGCCATAATCCAGCCTGCCGGATCAAAGTACGATAGAGCCTCTATGCTCTGGTGGTCAAAAGAAAATCCTGCCGGTACAAAGAAGAGTTTTATAAAGAGCAGCAGGGCTTTAAGTTGGGTTAAAATGTTTAACCCCCAGGTTCTAAACTGAATATCTACTACAGCTTCTGCAAAAACAGCCAGTTTCATTATTTTCCAATAGATAAAGATAGAGATTGAGATCAAAAGGTAAGGAGCCAAGCAAATAAACTTTTTTAATCCCCTTTTACCGAACAATAGAATATATGAGAATAGAATTGGAAGATACAAAACAAAATGCTCTTTGGTTAAAGCAGCAGCCAAATAAAATACAACGGAAAGATATAGTAGGTGTTTAGCTTTGGATAAACTGTACTTTAGAAAAAAATGAAAAGAAAGAAGTATAAAAAAGCTGAAAAGTAAAGTAGACCTTGCCATAATATGTACCACCGCATCAAGATTTATAGGATGGACCAAAAAAAAGATAGATAACAAGAGCGCTATTTTAGAATCAGGCTCTTTGAAGAAAAGACATAATATCCTGTACAGAAAAAACGCAGAGAGAGCATGAAGTAGAATATTAAAAATTCTATATCCTAAAGTATTATAATTCGAAAAGCTATAACTTAAATTATAACTAAGCATAAATAAAGGCCTGAATGCTCCTTTAACATCCTGAGATATATGGCCCAAAAAGTAGTAGGGAGTAAAAGAGGAGCTCCTTATTAGACAATTCTCTGCTATTAAATAATGATCGCTAAATATAAACCCATTATTCAGCGAGGTCGAATAAATACCAAGCCCTAAAATCAAAAAAAGCAAAAGAATGCACCATTTACTCTTCAACATCTCTAGAATAACTCTCCTCTAAAACTTTGAGTCTCTCTTTTGCTAAATCAAACCCCGGAACTATGTCCAAACTTTTATTATAATATCTGATGGCCTGATCCCTACCCCCTCTTTCTTCAGCAATCAAAGCAAGTCCATAGTAGGCTAAGTGAAGCTCAGGAAATACAGCAATAGATCTTTTGAACTTTTCTTCAGCATCTGGATATCTTCCTTCATTAAAATATATCATGCCTAAATTATAATGAGCCTTATAGTTGAATGGGGTATGCTCAATCTCATTCTTATAAAAATCCTCAGGAACAAGCCACTCTTTATTACGCTCTAGGGTTGAAAAGCTATAAAATATAAGCATGCCTGCTATAAGAATATAGCTAGCGTACCTATATACTGCTTTCCTATAAAAGAGATTATATATCAATGCTGCCATTAAAGTAAAGATCGCAGGCAGCCCTAGATAGAGCCAATGCTCAGCACAAGGAGCATTCAATGCAACTATCACTCCGGATATAAGTAAAAAATTCAAAAGATACCATATAGAGAAAAATACCATTCTCTTGCTCTTTCTAATTAAATAAAGTCCAAGACAAGAGATTAAAGAAAATAAAATTAAATATAGAATGAATGCAAAATCTTTAGGTGAATCTATATAATTAATGGCATAGGAGAGCCTGAGATTATGAGGAAAAAATATCATTTTTAGATATCTAAAAAACAGAGATGGTGCAGTTAAGAGTCTCTCACTTAGTGCAGGCTTAATGAAAGTAGCGGCTAAAGAGCCTGGCAGCCTCAGTAATAGATAAATAATAGCTGCAGCTAGATGGTAAATGAGATACCGCAAATAAGAGCGGTAAAAGATGACTACATAGATTGAGAGCAATAAGGGCACTATCAAAGCTATCTCTTTGGATAAGATTGCAGCTATAAAAGATAACAGGCTTAAAATAAGAACACTATTTTTATGATTATCTAAAAACTTGAAAAATAAGATTAGTGATATAAAAGAAAAAGCTCCCGCCAATAAATCAGCCCTGCCGGATATATAACTTACCGCATTAGTATTGATAGGATGAATTACAAACAGGAGCGCTGTTAAAAAAGCTTCTTTTCTTACTTTCACAAAAAATAAGCTTAATATATAAATCAGCAGAGAGTTTACTATATGTATTATGATATTTGTAAAATGATACCCCCAGGGATTAAAACCCCAGATTTTATAATCTAACATATAGGATATAATCTGCAGCGGCCTAGCTGGTAATCCCGTTGAGCCAAAATCAAAAACATCCTTAAAGACTTTTGGTATATATTGAAAAGAAGTTATGAGATAATTATTAACTACAAGATGGAAATCATCGTAGATAAACGGGGCATCTAAAACACTTAGATAAAGAACCAGGCCTAAAGCTATAATTATCGAGCTAGGAAATATATTAATTATCTTCACTATTAAGAGCCTCTAGAGAATCTAGGGTTTTTAAATTCAATAAAGCTAGTCTGCTATCATCATCTATAGCAATTAATAGCTTAAACCACTTTCTAGCTTCTGAATACTGCCCTAATCGCATAAATATAACACCTAGATTATTGTAGGTTTCGTCTAAAGAAGAATAGGTATAATAACCGCTAAAATCCTGCGCTGCCAAATGATAATAATAGATAGCTTGACCATAATCATTATTTATGAGATAGCTATAGCCAAGCATATTGTATGCTTCCTCACTTTTTAACGAAACGCTTAGAGCTCTCCTAAACAATATTTGATCATTTTTAAAATAGCTCTGATATTTAAAACCAACTATGGCGTAAAACAATACAGCTGCTACTAACAGACGTTTAAACTTTTTCAAAGCACCAAGATGCCCTAAGATAAATATTAATCCTACTCCTGGAAGGTAGAAAAATCTTTCCGCCCAAAAATGTAATCCAGGAAGAATATTGGATATAGGAGCATAAAAACATAGCAGCCAACCTAAGGAAAACATATACCGTTGATCTCTTTTTATTATAGATCTAAAAAAATAGAAAACCAAAATGGAGAGTATCAAAATACCCGAGAATACCTCTAAATTGAAGATAGAATCATATTTTGGAAAAGCATCGCTTAAAGAAAGATTGAGAGGTACAAAAAATTTAAAAATATACCTAAATAATCCTGCAAAAGAAGAGAGTAGAGCAACGGCTGGCTGAGACCGCATTAAAGGAACAGAGCTACCTATATAGCCTAATATTATTGATCTCCAAAATATATATCCAAAAGCAATTAATGTATAATAGGCAGAATAAAACCTTAATCGGGGTTTTACAATAGAGTAGATTACTACTAACAGAAAAAATGGCCATGCAATCTCTTTGCTTAGCAGGGCTAAAATATAGGCTATAATGGATAGTACTATAAATCCCTTGAACCTTTTTTCTAAAAATAAAAGCAAACTCAAAAGAGATGCCAAAATAAAAAATGTGACTAAAAGATCTGCCCTGGCGCTTATCAGCACAACAGCAGATAGATTGATGGGGAGAAGGCCCCAAAGAAGAGTCAACATTAGAGACAAGCCTTGAGATACCTTTAATCTTAACAAAATGAAATATAAAAAAACCAGATTAAAAATATGTATCCAAATCGACACTAAACGAAACCCGGACGGACTCTCTTTGAATAGAGAATAGTTAAAACTATGTACTATCTTAAAAATAGGCCGATAGTAGTTTCTTCTACCGCCATCTTTTAAGGTAGAGCTGAAGAATGCGTCTTTAAAATCTTCTTTATCTTCTAATATAGACTCTTTGGATTTAATTTGAAAATGATCTAGCCATAGAAAATCGTAACTTAAGGATTTAAAGAAGAATGCCGATGCTATAAAAATTAGCAATAGAACAGAGAGCGCCTTACTCTGTCTTTTAAATTTTGAAGATAACAATCTTAGCACGCTAATATTCTACCTAAGATCTTTTGAATATAAAAGAATACTATTCTCTATCTTTGACAAAAAGCTGGGCTATCTGCTCAGCTATAAGTGAGAGCAGAAATATGATAACCGAGGTAGAGAAAAGCAGCAGGCTCATATTGGTAAAACTATGCCAATTAATATAGGTGTAGATATAATATATCAATCCTGTAATAAAAAATATAAATGAGATCGGCAAGAACACCTTAAATGGAGAGTATATAGTAGCTATCTTTACAATGATAAGTATAAATTTAATTCCATCTTTTAAAATATTTATCTTGCTCGACCCTTGCTCTCTTTCTAACATCTCAACCTTTTGAAATTTTATACTCCTGCCTGTTTTAAGCAAAGCCAGAGTTAAAGTGGTTGGGTAAGAGAATCCGTTGGGTAGAAGATATAGAAACCGCTTACATAGATCCGCCCTGATAAGCCTAAAGCCTGAGGTTAAATCGACTATCTTTGTAGCTGTAACATAGCTTGCTAAGCTATTGAATATACGATTGGCAATATTTCTATGCCAAGAACCTCTATGTCCGACCCTTGAGCCAACAACCATATCATAGGAACCTAACCCTTTAAGCAGTTTAGTAATCTCTTTGGGAGGGTGCTGTGAGTCTGCATCCATCAATAATATCCAGTCCCCGCTTGAGGCTCTAATGCCACTCTTTACCGCAGCACCATTGCCTATATTATAAGGATGCCGAATCAATTTAATATAATCTAAGCCGTGCTCTAGCCAGTCTGATATCTTCTCTCTAGACCCATCATCAACTACTATAATCTCTTTCTCATAATCCAGCAATTCTTTATCAATATCTTTTAAAAGGCCAAGAAGGCCCTCTGATTCATTATAGGCTGGTATTACTACGGAGAGCTTCATTTAATAAAAAACGGCCTTAGGGAGACCAAGGTCTCCCTAAAAGCCGTAATAAATTTACATATTAATCAAGGAGTGTGGTCATGTTCTGTTACAACACCTGTAGCTGCAACATAAGTATAAGCATCCCCATTCGGACATAATGCTGTATCTCCAGAAGCAAAATAGTTATGCGCAAACGTAGATAAAGCTAAGGTTGTAGGAAATACCGCACTGCCAGCAATTGCTGTCTGTGCATAATAAGCAGCAAGTGCAGATCTTATGGTAGCAACAGTTCCATCACAAGCAGCCTCTCTTGCATTTGCCTGTAAATCGATGAACTTAGGAACCGCTATAGCTGCCAAAATAGATATAACAACTATTACCATTACCAATTCAATCAGTGTAAAACCACGTTTCATGCTAACACCTCCTTTAACTGACTTTCTATATTAAAACAAAATCTATTTTTCATGCTGAATTATTATATAATGTAATATTAACCATGTCTACAATAAATTTAACTAAATTTAGCTAAATAAATAATACAAATCTGCTAATATATTAACATAATATAAACAACTTTAGACATTAAAAAGATGGGTATACTCCAAATATTACTGACCTATATTTACCTGCTCTTCCTTTTAAACAATTTGGGCAGATATATCATTACTGCTGATATATCTAACAAATTATACTGCAAGATACCATTTGCTATCATACTTATAACTCTTATAACCACTCTGCTGGGATTTACAGGTCTGCTAAAAGCACAGTATATCTTGACCTCAATAATTATACTATCACTATTACTGCTTAGACCTATGATTAAAGACTGTAAGTCATGCTTATCAAAGCTCAACTATTTAAAAACTATTAGAGCTGAAATAATTCTACCTTTATTATTAATAGCATCTTATCTTTTCATAACACAGCTTAATGCCCTAACTCCTCCGGTCTCACGCGATGCATTAAACTATCACCTCTACTTACCAAAATTATACCTAGAAGATGGACAGATTATGACAATAGCAGAGAATATTTACAGCTACTTCCCTGCTTACTGGGGGCTATTCTATTCATTTTTGATATCTCTATCTAGCGATATCATGCCTAAATTAATGCACTCTCTGTTTCTTATAATGAGTATTTTTTTAATCATGGACTTTGTTAAGATCTTAAATAGAGAGGCCAAACCCATACATGGCATGATTGCAGGAATAATATTTCTCTCGGCTCCTACAATAACAAAGAATGCCGCATGGGCTTACCTCGACATAAGCTTCTCCTTCTATCTTCTGCTTGGAATCTACATGATAATACAATCCCGGCAATCTAGAAACAGAGCCTACCTCTACCTTGCTGCAATCTCTATTGGTTTTGCAACAGGAATGAAGTATCTAGGTCTAATCTGGATTGCACTATCAGGACTGCTAATAATTGAGATAGATGGAAGTATCTATAAGTCATTTAAATCCTGTCTCAGGTTTGCTCTAGTTGCCACTCTCATTGCTTCTCCTTTCTATATTAGAAACTATATTCAAACAGGCAACCCCTTCTTCCCGTTTTTATCAAACATATTTGGATATCAAAACATCGAGGCAGAAAAATTCGAATTAATTATGGCTTATTTTAAAAGCTACGGAGAAGGCATTTATTTTAAAGACTTTCTACTTCTACCCTATAGATTGCTATTTGAATCTGAATTTGGAATCCCAAGTAAATTTGATGGAAAAATAAGCTTGCTCTTCATAGCAAGTATCGCTGCAATTATTAAAATAAGAAAGACCATCCCATACAAAAGCCTGCTATACATGCCGCTAATATACTTACTGCTTTGGTTCTTACTCAGCCAGCAAATAAGATTCTTAATACCGCTGCTTGCAATCCTATCCATTATAACCGGCTTCTATTTGAGTCTTCTAAAATTAAAATATTTAAACTATGTACTCATATTTGCAGGATTACTATATCTCTATTACCCCTTGAAAGACTGCTATAAAATTAAACCTTATAATTTTATTTTGGGCAGAGAATCAAAATCTGAATTTATGACGCACCATATAAGGGCCTACCCTATAATAGAATATATAAATAATAGTCTCCCTCAAAAAGCCAAGATAATGCTCCTAGAGATGGGACCAATAGCCTATCTCCTAGAAAGAGAGCTTTATCAAGAGAGCATCTTTGAAGAATATTCCTTCAGAAAAAGGCTAAAAAGTTCAAGAACCAGTATAAACCTGTTTTTCAAAGAGAATAATATTGACTTCATATTAATAGACGAACAATTTATGAAAACATATACAGCTCCTCTTATGGAAAAAAAAGAGTTATACACATTAGGGGAGGTCTACTTTAAAGATCTAGCTCTTCAATATCGCTGGAATAATTTCGCATTATATAAGATTAATATTGAAAACGGTACTTGAAAAGAACAGAGATAGATCTTAGCCCGTCTTTATAGGATATCTTCTTACCCTCTCCATAACTTCTAAATCTATAACTTATAGGATGTTGGCAAAACTTAAACTTACTCCTTAAAACCTTAGCTGTAATCTCTGCTTCTACTTCAAACCTGTCTGATTTTAATTCTAAACTTAACCAGTTTTTGCGATACATTAACTTATAGCAAGTTTCCATATCTTTTACCCAGCTAAAATAAAGCAGGCTGCTAAAGATACTTAAGCATCTATTCCCCATCCTATGCCAAATAGGAGTCTCATAATCAAAACAGAATCTATCCCCATAAATAACCTCTACGTCTCTATCTTTTAAAATATTGAAAAGCGTGATCATATCATCTGGATTATATTCTAAATCTGCATCCTGAATAGCAACAATATCGCCAGAGGCGACTTTTAAACCTTCTCTTATAGCATTGCCTTTACCCTTATTTGTACTTAAAGAGATCTGTTTTATCTTTGAATTATTAGCCGTCTCATTTAATCTCTGCTTAGTATTATCTGTTGAACCATCATTAACCACTATTATCTCTTTATCAACATTAAGGCTTAGGAGTTTGTTTAAAACATCTATTATTGTATTTTCCTCGTTATAGACAGGAACAATTATTGATAACATTTTAAAACCCCCGGCATTGACTTATTCCAACAGAGAGAACCCTTGTTTTAAAGCAAGCTTACCTCTATCTCTATCGCTTATACTTGTAAAGACCATACCATATTCATGGCCATCATCTACGCTCTTCGCCCATACAATTTTAGCTTCACCGGTCAAAGGCCAACTCTCCTGAGGCAGATAAAGCCTGAAATAACACTCATCGCCTTTATCAAAAGAGTCTTGGGAGAAAACTTTCATACCTGTTGTGCTTAAATCTTTAGTTAATCCTTTAATGGTAAACTCTTTGTCTGTCAATCTACGCATCTCAAGATCAAAACACATGCCAGTCCTTAAGGCCAGCCTATCACCTTCTATATTTTTTCCGACAGCAGTCTTACCTTTAGCTGCCTTAGAAATAAAATATAAATAAGGTATACACACTATGGTCGCCGGGTATATTAAAAAAATACTACTCTTCAATATTGAAAAAACTATGGAATAAACAAAGAACGAGCCGACAATAACACTTAAAATATCAACCAGCTTAAAATTGACTAGTTCAGGTTTCTTGTAAAAAATAAGAGCTGTCAGCAAAAAAGTAGCCAATATCAAAGAGAGGCAGATATTCACTGCAGCTGAAAGTTTAAAAGCCAATATAAACAACAACACCGCCCCGGATAGAATACATATTTTTATCTCTTTCATTATGTTTTAAATAATTGGGTCATATTCCACATAGGCAAGAACACTCCCATAGCTAAGATTAACACACCGACAGCAAGAAAAGCAGTAAGTACTGGTTCTATTGTGACAGTTAGAGCATCTATCTTGCTTTTTAATTCCATATGATAATAAGAGCTCAAAGATTCTAACACTATATCCATAGCTCCTGTCTGCTCTCCTACTCCAATCATATTGCCGACCAATTTAGGAAAAGCTTTGCTCTCTTTCATCAAAACAGAGAGAGCCTGGCCTTCTGATACCCCCTTCCCAAAACCTTCAATCTGATTTTGCAAAAAATCATTACCTAAAGTCTTAGAAACAATTTCGAGGGCTTTTAAAATCGGTATGCCTACACTATTTAAGGCGTTAAAAATAAAGCAGAATCTAAGCAGGCTTACTTTAAGAAATATCTCCCCGAATATAGGAATTCTTAGTTTTATCTTACCCCAGAGAAAACTGCCGCGACTTGTCTTTCTCCAATAATTAAATCCTATAACACTTGCCAATGTAAACACTACTAAAAAGACAATATTATTTATCAAGAATCCGCTAGTTCCTAAAAGTATTCTCGTAGGTAAGGGCAGCTCCACATCAAACTGGCCATAAACTCTTGCAAATCTGGGTATTACAAATAAAGATATGCAGAATATAGCAGATATTATTCCCGTAAAAACAAGGACCGGATAACGCAAAGCATTCTTTACCTCTACAGATATATTGTAATCCCTCTCCATCGTCTTAGCAAGATTACTTAATATTTCATCCAGCGTACCTGCAACCTCGCCTGAGGCAATCATCTCGGTGTAAATCTTAGGAAAGACATCGGAGAAGCTTGCCATGGCTTTAGACAATGGTACTCCCTGTTCAACTTTAACAATGACTTCAGAAAGAACCGCTTGAAAAAATTTATCTTGAGTCTCTTCAACTAAAAACCTTAACGCATTCACAATAGGAATCCCGGCTTTAATAGTAGTAGAAAACTGCAGAGTGAAGGCTATTAAGTCCCTCTTGTTTACACGGTTCTTAAAAATAGAGAACCTGTTATCTCTTTTAACCGAAGTAGTAGCAGCTTCGACTTTATCAAAACTTATTGGAAGCAAGTCTCTCTCTTTAAAAAACTGCATCAATTCGCTCTCGCCTGTAACGGTTACTTTACCCTTAACCGCTTCTCCGTTCTTATTTCTTGCAAGATAATTATAAATAGCCATTTTAAAATTATTCTCTTTTGGTCTTTTTTTCTTTTTTAGCAATCCACTCTTTCATATCTTTATTATAATTCTCTACATCCTCGATTGCTATTTTGCTCTCTCTCTTAGCTCCTGCCTTTACTTTAACATCTTCGTCTAAATTGATATCCTTCTTAGGTTTAATTTCGACCACCTCTTCGCATACTCTAGAGACTTCATCTAAAGTAATAGCGCCTCGCAATGCTTTTGTTATACCATCTTCAAACAATGATTTCATTCCTTTAGATTGGGCCTTGCTGCGTAACGCTACAACCGATGCGCCAGAAATGATCATCTCTTTTAATTCGTCATCTAAAAGCAAGACCTCAAAAAGACCGACTCTCCCTTGATAGCCTGTGCCTTTACAGTAATCGCAGCCCTCTCCCTTATAGAGGGAGATCTTCTTGTTATAGCTGCGCAAATTAAAGCGCTCAATAATCGACTCAGAGGCTTTATAGCTAACCTTACATTGGGGGCAGATCTGTCTTGCTAATCTCTGAGCCATAACCGCAATAAGGCTAGCAGAGATAAGATAAGGCTCTACTCCCATATTTTGCAATCTTGTAACAGCAGAAGGAGCATCATTTGTATGCAGCGTAGAGAACACAAGATGTCCGGTTAAAGCTGCTTGTATAGCTATGGTTGCCGCATCCATATCCCTAATCTCTCCAATCATTATAATATCAGGGTCATGCCGCAAAATAGAACGCAGACCGCTTGTAAAATTCAACCCTGCCCTAGAATTGACCTGCACCTGTCTTATTAGAGGAAGCCTATACTCTACAGGATCCTCAACTGTTACAATATGCTTATCTATAGTATTAAGCTCCATAAGGGCTGAATAGAGTGTTGTTGTTTTCCCACTTCCAGTGGGACCTGTAGTAAGAATCATGCCGTAAGGTTGTGCTATTGCCTTTCTAAACAGTCTCAGGGAATCACCGTCAAAGCCAAGCTTCTCCAGGCCTAAGAGTACATTGGCTGTATCGAGAATCCTCAAAACTACATTTTCTCCGTTGATCGTCGGCAAGGTTGAAACCCTGACGTCAATCTCCTTAGCATCTACATCGACTTTAAAGTGGCCGTCTTGAGGCAATCTAGACTCTGCTATGTCCATATTAGCCATGACTTTTATGCGAGATATCATAGCCATCTCAAACGATTTGGGCGGAGATGGAACTTCTTGTAATACGCCATCAATCCTAAATCTTATTCTGAGCTTATCCGCCTCAGGTTCAATATGGATATCAGAAGTTCTGTCTCTAACAGCCTGAGCTATGACAAGATTGATGATCTGAATAACAGAATCTCCCATATCATCGCCTATCTCTCCAATCTTCTGAACTATCTTCTCTGCGCTAGATACTGATCTATAGACTTTATCAATACCGCTATTCATCTCAGACCCAGATAATAAAACAGGTCTTACATTGAATCCTGTAAAATTACGGATTTCGGTCATAGCCGCTTGGGCTATAGGAAATAGTGTGCCTACAAAAAACCAATCGTTAATTTTAAATAGAGGTAATACATTGTTTTTACGGGCAAAATCCTCTGGCAGCATATATGTTGTATCTTTGCCAAAATCAATATAATCTAGCTCTAGATAGGGGATCTTATAAAAAAGAGATAGCTCTTTAAAGACTACCTTTTCGTTCTCCGAGTTCATCTCAATGAGAATTTCTAAGATATCTTTATTCTTTTGAACAGATAAAGATTTAGCCTTCTCTATCTGCCTTTGATCTATCAACCCCTTCTCAAGTAATATAGGAATAATCTCTTGCATCTCTTAAATAAATTTTTTTATCTCTTCAAATATATAATCTATGTTGTATATTTTGAATAAGACTTTATCAATATCTTCGTCTTTCGCAATCTCCTGAGCCTTATTATCCAAAGTATCTGTTATAAGTATTGCCTTCATATCTTTAAACCTTTTGTCTTTCTTAAGAAACTTAAAAATCAGATGACCATCCCAGTCCCATTGAGGAAATATCATCTCCAATACCACAACCTTAGGCTGTCTTGACTGTATTTTACAAAATGCATCAAAAGCTTCATTCACAACAGAGACCTCCTTAGCCGTAGAGTCCTTCTGTATTTTATCTGAAAGAAGATTTAAAAATTGTAAATCTCCGCCACCGAGCAGGACATATTCATCATTCATCGCGATATCTCCTTAAGTATATTCTCTACATCCTTTCTATCTTTCGATTTAGGCTTAAGCTTTAAATATCGAGTAAAATAATACCTGGCTTTATCGTAATCATAGATATAATATCTATATATCAAACCGATATTATACACTGTATCAGCATCGTCTGAAATTATTCCATGGCTTTTCAAAAATTCATCTAAAGCCTCTTTAAAGCGGTTGTTCTTTAAGTAGTAGACCCCTAGATTGTAATGGGCAGCAGCTTCTTTCTCAAGGTATAACTCTTGCTCCCCCCCAGATGCATGCTCACGACTTTTTCTAAGCTGATATATCAAGCTGGTCAAAGCCACCTCTGGTTCTATCTTATCTATCTTCATACTACCTAAATCTACCACTGATTTCTCGTTTTTAATATCGCCCCTATCGGATTTATCAAGAACATCGCCTAAGACGCTTATCTTATGCTGCAATTGAGTATTCACATCTGAAACATCTCCTAAGACTGCGCTGAGACTCTTGTAATTGGTTTTAAAATCTTTAAGCTCTATTTTAAGCTTCTCATTCTCGTTGTTTAGACTTAAAGCCTCCTCCCTCTGTCTCTGAAACTGATCTTGAATCTCTATTAACTTGTCTTCTAAATCCCGGATTGTATTAACCTTCTCTGCAATCCTGCTCTCTTTATCAATAAGTATTTTGAGGATCCCTTCTCTCTCTTTAGCTAAACTATCGACGCTGTCCCGTAATTCTAAAACCTCTTCTGCTCTCAATCCAGTCTTGACTTTAGCCTCCTCTAGAAGAGTCTTCGCAGCCCCTATATCCTTCTCTCTTTTATGTAGTATTTTTTTTAACTCAGAAATAGTAAGTCTTAGAATCTGAACCTCCCGGACCAAAACATCTTTATCTTCTTCAATATTGCTCAATCTATGTTTTAAACTTAAGTTTTCGGCATTTAATTTTTTTATTTTGTCTTCTATGCTTTTAAATTTCTTAACTTCCCGAGAAAGATCTTCTTTCTCAGCAGTTAGAATTTTATAATCTTTCTCTATGTTCTGTAGTTGAAGTTTAAAATTTTCATTCTCTTGCCCAAGAAAATCTAAATCTTTTTCCTTTTTCAGCAGAAGATCAATCTCTTTATCAAACCTCTTTATCTTCAGTTGAAGCTCTTTCTTCTCCTTAGCTAGATTATCAACACTCTGATCTAAAGAACTTATCTTCTTTCTAAGGCGAGGATACGCATTATCGAGTTCTAACTGCACATCTATAAGGCTTCTCTCTAAAGACTTACGCTCTACTTTTAGAGAGAGCACTTCCTCTCTAAGGGTTTTTATCTTAGTCGCCATGCTCTTTCTCTCTGAAATTTCTTCATTAATCTGTCCCATTTTAAGCAGCAGCCCTTCATTGATACCTCTAACCTTTTTCTCTAAAAAAACAATCTGGACTCTCTGTTGAATAAAAATATAAACAAAAATCAAGAAGATAACAGATAGCATTACTGAGGCACTGCGGATAGATAGAACTTTTATATCTTTTTTTTCAACCACAATATTATTCCAGCTCTTTCTCTGGCTTGAAAAGTTTTTTGATTTCAACCAGTTGTTCTTGGCGTTCTATTTTGCTACGCACAATACTGGCTGTAACAAATATTAAAAGATCTGTTGTCTCTAACTCCTTACGTTTATGCCTAAAGATAAGGCCCAGGAGCGGTATATCTCCTAAAAACGGCACCTTATCCACCGTATCTACTTCTCTCTGTTTTATTAAACCTCCGATAACTACTGTCTCTCCATCTGCAAGCTGAACCTGAGTAGTAGCTTCTCTCGTATCAATATAAGGGCGTTCATTATTCGGCCCCACATAGACCCCTGAGAAATCACTTACTATAGGATGGAGGGTCAGTTTTATCCTGTTATTTGGAGATATATGGGGGGTCACCACTAAAGATATCCCAACATCCTCTTCTTCATAACCAGAGATCTCATAGGTACCGGTCTCACTGTTAAAAGTATAGACAGGGATTGGAACCTTTGTTCCGACTAATATCTTTGCTTCTTCATTATTTAGCGTAACAATCCTAGGATGAGACAATATCTTGCTATCTACATCCTGCTGTATAGCTTGAAATACTGCCTGGAACTCGCTAAAGTTCAAAGTCCCAAATGTAAAATCATCTGCCCCTGCATAAGGAAATCCGCTAGAATTTGGAAAAGTACCCTCGTCCGCTATGCCAGCAGTTGTAGTTTCGCCGGTACTATTTTTAGGATAGAGCTTACCTCCATGATCATTGCTGAAGGGAAAAGTAGCAGGCCTGCTAGCTCCAGAAGCTGTAGCCTTCATATTCCACTTTATGCCCAACTGAGTATCGTCATCCACGCTGGTCTCAACAATCTTAGCCTCTATTAAAACCTGTGGAGTCTCTTTGTCTAACTCTTTTACCAGCTTTGCAACTGTTTCAATTATATTAGAAACATCGGTTACAATAAGCGCATTAGATCTTTTATCAACTTCTATCGAACCTGCGGCTGTAAGAACTTTTGCAAGGCTAGCCTTCATATCTTCGGCAGTAGCATTATTCAAAACAAAGACCTTCGTAAAAGGTGCCTCTCTTTCAATTTCACTCATAGTGGTAACTTTTATAACTGAACCTTTCTTTGTGTAAGCATATCCGCTTGCTGTAACTATTGCATCTATTGCTTCTGGGACAGTGATGTTGGAAAACTTAACGCTGATTCTACCTATAACTTTATCCGAAACAACTATATTAAGAGCAAACTGTTCTGCCAACATTCTAAGTATATCTCTTACCTCCGCATCTTTAATCTCTAGAGCCTGAATAACCCCTTCCGATGCTTTAAAATTTAGATCATCTGCAGGCGCTTTAAAGCCTGGATCCTCTGCAAAGGAAGAGAGATTTAACATAACTATTGTAAGCATTATTGCAATTATTATCCTTTTCATCTCAATCTCCTTTTTTCAGTTTAATAACTAAATCTTTTGCACCTTCAGTTATTATAATATATTCATCAAATATCTTTTTAATCCTGTAAGCTCCAACAACATCATTCTCGCGGTAAGTCTCACCTGCTATCATAACCCGGCTCTCACTCTGAGATATTAGTATTGCTTCAATCGCAATCTCCCCTGAAAAACCGGCCTCTCTAAGTAGGGTGAAGGGGTTTCTCAACCATTCTTTAGGCCTCTTATTGAAGCGCATCTCGTCTGCGCTGGGAAGAAGGATTACCTCTGCTTGATTATCAAGCCGTTCTTTAAGATCGCCGACATCTGGAACCACTAACACAGGGGTGCCTATAAAATATATACCTATAATAAACCCGCATGCAAGAAATATAGTTAAACTGATTAATTTTTTTCTCATCTCTCTTGATTAAGTATAAAATCTATTCTCATATCAATTCTTATGTTCCAATCATCTATTTTGGTTATGTCTAAATCGTAAATTCCAGATTTAAAACTTTTACGCTCTAAATTCTCAAGAAACATCCCAAAATTCAAAAAGTCAGCTATACATTGTAATTGTAAACCATACCTTACTAAACCGTCCACAGGAGAAGCTGGAATGTCATATATGTATTTGAAATCCTCTATTCTGATTCCATACTCTTCCATCTCCATTATCACCTGATTTGCTAAAGTAAGAAATTCCCGCTCTTTCGAGAAACTAGCCTCAAGGATGCTCTTCCGCTTTCTTAGGAGCTCTATCTCCCGGTCTATATTAGGGTGCTTAGCGAGCAGAGCGTCAAAATCTTTTATTTCCCTGCTTATATGGTGTAATCTCTTTTGATAACTCCTCGCTTCTGAAATTTCAGAAAAGATAAATATTCGTAACATTAAATAGCCTAAAATAGAAGCAAAGAGTATAACAAGAAAGGCAATCTTCCTCTCTTTTACAAAGCGAATTAAATACCTTAAATCCGCTAATTTAGTTTTTTCAAAAAAATATTTTTTTAATTTAAATAACATTTCAACTCAAAATATAATTGATTTCTATAACCTTTATGTATAGTATCCAATATCTTAGCTTCTTTAAAGTAGACAGTCTCTTCTAACTTTTTGACAAAACTATTTAATACCGTGTTCAAAGATCCCCATTCAGCACTGATATTACCTTTTAACAATACAATCCGTTCGCTACCTTCTGCCCCTCCTTGAATCTTCTCCAAGATAATCTGATCCGAAATTACGCTACTTATCTGTTTTAAAATGCCTGCCCAATCAAAATAGTCTGTATACACTTGAGATATTTTTTCCTCTAAAGACTCGATATTATCATATAACTTATCAACCTCTTTTAACTTTTGAGAGAAAGGGCCTAGCTCTTTATATGCATTCTCAGCTCTAGTGGTTATTTTTTCTAAATAAAACATATTTAAGTTTAATCCTAGGTAAAAAAAGAGTAAAAAACCTGCTAACCCGGACAGATAGACATAGATTGTATTTTTGGCTTTATGTGTCTCTTTTATGATTCTATAGTAAGGCGAAGTAAGATTATACCGCTTGGAAGTCCTATTCAAAGCTGCAGGTATAAGACCCATCTCAGTTTTATAATTATCGGAAATATCCGCCCCTACTTCTATTTTATCGGTTACACTTAAAGGGTCCACGCAGACATAAGAGATAGCAAATCTGCTTTCTAAAAATTCCCCTAACCCCTTTACACTTGCTCCGCTACCTATGATACAGACTCCGGCAATCTTCTCTTTTTCAGAGAAAAAGCCAAGATATTCAGATATAAAGACTCCCAATTCTTGAGAGAAAGAATCAAGGGCTGGAGCAAGCAGCATTCTTAACTGTTGATAGGCAATGCTTAACGCTCCCTCATTTACTTCTGGATGGCCTGCTTTTTCTAAAATATTCAGTCTCCTATCACTTTTAACAACATAGTTACCTTCTTTTGGAGGATAACCAACGCTCTTTACTATTTCAGCCGCCTCTTCCACGCTTATCTCTATTGGTCCAGCATTGGTATAAACTGTCCGAATTAAAGATTTTTTTAAATCCTGGAGACCAAAACTTGAAACTTTATAGGAACTGATGACTCTATCCTTCATAAAAAAGAACTCGGTATAACTTTCTTCCAATCTCAATACCAAGATAGAACCCTCTCTTGGTATTAGCCCCAAGCCGCAAAAGATGTTTTCCAGCGATACAATAGAGGTCTCTACTCTCTCTACATCGATGCCTAGTTTGCTCAACATATCAACAACCCTATCTGAGATAGATCTCTTTACCCCGGTAATCATACCAACAACAACATTATCTTTCTCTAATTTAACAATATTATGATCGAGATAGCAATCGCTAGGCGTAATATGCATATCGCGTGTAAGCACGTGCATACAGTGACTAATTACTTCAGCTTTTGGAATCACGGGCAACACTTTAGCGCAAGCCAGAAGATAGTTAGGTGAGAATATAAGATGGACACCTCTTGCCTCCGGGACAGAAAACGCCTCTAAGCGTTCCTTAAAGAGGACCCAGAATAGATCATCCTCTTTAATGCCTTTGGTATAGAAAAAATCGAACTTCTTAACTTTAAGACTATCTTTGTTCTTTTCAAGAAGGGCTAGGCGGATATAGTTTGAACCTATTTCTATTAAATATTGCATCTCTACTTTAACTAAACTATTTAAAAAATTCATCCGCTTCCTATCTTAACATAGATTCTTAAGTAATCTCAAATAAATCAACTTCTGAGCTAATCTCTCTGCAGTCAAGGCATAGTTATAAGCAATCTCTAAATCTTCTGCTGCAGAGACAATACCATGTTTATTCAATATTAAAAAGTGGTATTTATCTATATTAGAAGCTACTATATTAGCCAACTCTTCTGAGCCTGGATTATAAAATGGAACTCTTTTGATTTTGCCTTTTAAAAGATAATTGAACTCTAGATCATCCGAATCTAAATCAATATCTAAATCATCTAAAAGAGATATGTAGATAGGGTGTAAATGCAGTATCGCTCCTAGAGAAGGATTTTTAAGGTAACTTAAACAGTGCATCTTCCACTCACTACTTATAAGAGTATGCTCTTTAAGCTCGCCGATCGAATCTTCCAGCGAGATGACCGAAAAATCAGACTCTAAGGCCACTTCTAAGTTGACCCCTCTATTTTTTATTATTATCTGACCATCTAATTTTAAACTGATATTTCCAAAAGAGGAATGGGTTAGCTGATTTCTAGAAATAAACTTTGAAAACAGCAATAATCTCTCTTTTGCTTTGACTACTTGAATATTGTTAGGCACCATATCTTTTCTCTCCATTTTATATCTCTTTGATATGATATTTTAACTTAAATCTAGCTAAAAAACATTAAAAACCAGCCTTAAAAATAGGTTGAACTCGTACTAAACAGTTTTAATTATTGCACAGAGATACTCTTTCCCATATAATCATAGGGAAAAAAGGAGTTAGCTATGCTGGATAAATTTAGAAAGAAAAAGAATATTAAGATCATCATGTTTTTTATTGCTATAATCATCGTCCCTGCATTTATGCTCTGGGGCGTGGGTAGCGTACTAAAATCTAAAGGTAAAGACTCTCTTGCAGGATTGGTATTTTCAAAAAAGATACCTAAAGATGATTTTGTCAAACAATACCATGCGGTCTACAACCAAGCCCAAATGCTCTATGGAGAGAACCTAAATAAAGTAAAAGATCTTTTGAATCTAGAGGGGCAGACCTGGCAGAGGATAATATTGCTAGAAGAAGCAAGGCGAAGAAAGATAAAGATATCCGATGCAGAGGTAATAGCAGCCATTCAAAGCTCCCCTATTTTTCAGAAGAATAACGCTTTTTCAAAAGATAGCTATGAAACAACGCTCAAATACTATCTAGGACTTAGGCCTCAACAGTATGAAGCACAGACACGAGATAACCTTAAAATAAAAACATTAATAGAGCAGGTAACCGAAGGAGTCGAAGCCACAGAGATAGAAGCCTGGGAAAAATTTAAGTCAGAAAAAAGTTCATTTAAATTAAGCTACATTCTTATAAAACCTACAGAGTTCTTAGCAGATATAACCCATACGGAAGAGGAGCTCGGTGCTTTTTACGGCGAAAACAGGGAGCGGTTTAAAAAAGAGGAGCAAGTAAACCTGGAATGTCTGGGCATATTATTCAAAGACCTCGCAACTGAAGCAACAGTTCTAGAGGAAGAGATAGACAACTATTTCAAAGAGCATGAAGCAGAATTAGAAGAGATGCAAAGTAAAGAAGAGTCCCGTCTAAGCGATGAAGATTTAAGAGCAAAGATATCCGATTACCTTATTCAAATAAATGCTCGTGATAAAGCTCAAGAATTAATCTGGCAAATAGAGAATGATATCGCATCTGAAACAAGTCTCTCTCAAATTGCAGAGAAATCCAACCTCTCTTTTAATGAAACCGGGTTCTTCTCTCCTTGGGACCCTATCCCCGAAATCGGCTGGGCCTACAAGATTACAGAGCAGGCATTCTCCTTAAATCCGGGTGAAATCAGCAGTGCTATGGAGACAAAAAACGGTTTCTATATCATAAAATTAATAGAGAAAAGAGCGTCTTATATTCCTGAATTTGACGAAGCCAAAGAGAGCGTATTAAAAGAGTATATAGCCTCTAAATCTAACGAGTTGGCAAAAAAAGAGGCTGAAGAATTATTGTCCTCAATAATTCTAGCCTTGGATAACGAAGAAGATATTCAAACAATATTAGCTGCTAATGCCTTAGAATTCATCGAAACAGATTTTATAACCTCAGCCAGTTATATAAAAGGCATAGGCAATGCTTCCGATATTTTGACTGCTCTTGATAATAGCCAAAACAAGGGCTT
Organism: Candidatus Kaelpia aquatica; assembly: GCA_030765335.1. Taxonomy (NCBI): domain Bacteria; kingdom Pseudomonadati; phylum Candidatus Omnitrophota; genus Candidatus Kaelpia; species Candidatus Kaelpia aquatica. Next base: position 41,234 of record JAVCCU010000019.1, read on the forward strand.
TAATCCAAAAGTTATAACTTCTCAGGCAGGATATATTGTTCTTAGAATCGATGATATTAAAGAAGTGGTTGAGGAAGAATTCAAAGAGCAGAAAGATAAATTACAAGAAGAGCTGTTAACAGAGAAGAAAAATGCAGCGCTAAACGATTGGTTTAATCAAATTAGAGAAGATGCTAATCTTGAAGTATACTTTACTTTACCTAAATAAAGCTTAGCTGGCACTGTTTTTCTTCAAGAGCTTATCTAGTGCTATTTTAAACTCTTCTATATCTTTAAACTCTCTATAGACAGAAGCAAATCTCACATAGGCAACCTGATCCAGCCTATGTAAATATTTCATGATTAATTCACCTATAATTTTAGAAGGTATCTCTTTCTGATTTTTCTTTTCTAAGTCTTTTTCAATCTTATCCGCTATATTGTCTAACTCTTCAATGCTGATAGACCTTTTATCACAGGCTTTGCGCAAACCATTAAGAACCTTGTCGCGATAGAACTCTTCTCTTCTGCCATCTTTTTTAATTATAATAAGAGGGATACTCTCTATTTTCTCATATGTTGTAAAGCGCCTTAAACATTTTAAGCACTCTCTCCGTCTTCTTATGACAATCTCTTCTGAAGAGCTGCGCGAATCGAGGACTCTATCTTCTATATTGCCGCAGTAAGGACACTTCATAATAAAACTATTGATCTCCTCTGCTCATGCTGTGTTATCTAAGGCTTGCCTATAGTGCTCTCTAAATTATCTTCAAGCACAGCAATCCTAATATTAATTCCAGCTTCTTTGAACATATCTTCCGCCAGCTTATCCGGATAACCATTATCTATAACAACTTCCTTTATTCCTGCATTTATAAGCATCTTGGCACATATAATGCAAGGCTGGTTTGTACAATAAAGAATCGAGCCTTTCAAGCTGATGCCATGAAGCGCAGCTTGAAGAAGCGCATTCTGTTCTGCATGCAGCCCACGGCAAAGCTCATGCCTCTGACCTGAAGGAACGTTCAGCTTCTCTCTTAAGCACCCTGCTTCCTCACAGTGCGTGACACCTGAGGGAGTACCATTGTAGCCTGTGGCAAGTATTCTTCTCTCTTTTACTATAAGAGCCCCTACTTTACGCCGCAAACAGGTTGCACGGCTAGCCACAATGGTTGCTATATTCATAAAGTACTTATCCCAGCAAGGTCTACTATTCATCTTTAATCTCCGGATAGAGAGGAAAATCCTCAAGCAGCTCTAGGACTTTGAGCCTGACTCTTTTTGCAGCATCAACACTACCTTTACTTTCTAACACTTGATCTATGAAGTTGACTATCTCCACCATCTCCTTCTCTTCCATACCTCTTGTAGTCACAGCCGGAGAACCAATTCTTAGCCCGCTTGTTAAAAATGGAGACTGCTTATCATAAGGAATAAGGTTCTTGTTAACCGTAATATTAGCCTCTTCAAGCCAGCGAGATGCATCTTTACCTGTAATACCGTACTTAGCATGAACGTCCAGAAGAATAAGGTGATTGTCTGTTCCTCCAGTCATAACATTATACCCTTTGCTCAAAAAACAACTAGCCAAGGTTTTAGCATTGGCCAGGACATGCTTCTGGTATTCTTTAAACTCCGGCTTAGCGGCCTCTTTAAAAGCTATCGCCTTAGCTGCAATAATATGCGGTAACGGTCCGCCCTGAGAACCTGGAAAAAGACTAGAGTCTATAGATTTTGCAAACTCTTTATTCGTTAATATCATCCCGCCCCTTGCACCTCGCAAAGTCTTATGGGTCGTTGTGGTCGTAAATTCAATTCCAGCATCAATCGGATTGGGGTGTAAATCTGTTATAACAAGTCCTGCAACATGAGCAATGTCAGCAAGAATATAAGCTCCGACTTCATCGGCTATCTCCCTAAACTTCATAAAGTCCAATTGTCTTGGATAAGCACTGTGGCCAACAACTATGATCTTTGGCTTATGCTTCTTGGCTAGGTCTCTAACCTGATTATAATCTATAAGATAACTCTTGGAGTCTACTCCATATTTTACAACGTTGTAAATTTGACCAGAAAAGTTTTTAGGATGACCGTGGGAGAGATGTCCGCCGGATGCAATATCTAAAGCAAGAAGAGTATCTCCTGCCTTTATAGCAGCTGCATAGACCGCCATATTAGCCTGAGTTCCAGAGTGCGGCTGTACATTGGCATGTTCAGCCCGAAACAATTTTTTGCCTCGCTCTATTGCAATGCTTTCAATTTCATCGATATATTTGCAGCCACCGTACCAGCGAGCATTAGGATAACCCTCTGCATATTTATTTGTTAATATGCTCCCGGCCGCCTCTAAGACAGCGGACGAAACAACATTCTCACTAGCAATAAGCTCTAGATTGTCCCGCAGCCTGTTAAGTTCTTTGATCAAACAAGAGTAGATATCTGGATCGACCCTCTTAATATCCTGATAAAAATACCGTTTATTCAAACTCGCTAATCTTGCGGACTCTCCGCTCATGTCTACCCCCTTCAAAATCATTACCTAACCAGGCATTTAATATATTTTTAATCTCTCCTAGCTCTATAAAACTTGCTGAAAGCACCAAAACATTAGCATCATTATGTTGCCGTGCCATCTGAGCCATATCAGCGCTCAAGCAGAGCGCAGCTCTAATACCTTTAAATTTATTTGCTGCTATAGACATCCCAAGACCGCTGCCGCATATTAGAATTGCAAAATCGACCTCTTCTCTCAGCACTCTCTCGACAGCTAACTTAGCAAAATCAGGATAGTCGCAAGACTCCTCGCCTAAAGTCCCTTCATCACTATATGCGATATCAAGATCTTTAAGAATTTTCTTAAGATATTCTTTGCTTTTATAACCTCTATGGTCACTACCCAGAGATATTTTCATTCTCAATCCTTTCTATCACTTTAATTAAATAGAACTTCAAATCAATCGACAACCCTTCATAAACTTCAAGTGGCTTAGCAATAGGATCAATTATATCCTGTTTTCCTGATCCTGCAAACTCTGTTAATAGGAAAACTTTTTCATTGGCTTGGGGTTGATACTGTAATAAGCTTCTTCTGTGCCTCTCCTCCATCACAAGAATAAGATCAGCCCAATCGATAAGCTCTTCTGTTAAGGGCTTAGATCGATGATCAAATATCCTTATATCCTCTCTCTTTAAAACCTCAATAGCCTCTTTAGTAGCCTCCATACCCAAGAGAGCGGCAGTTCCACAGCTTTTAGTCTCAATATCTAAACCCTGTTCCTGAGCCATTTTTTTCAAAAGCGCAGCAGCTATAGGGCTGCGGCAGCTGTTGCCTGTACAGACAAAAAGTACTTTCATAATTATTTAATATTAAACCTCTTCTTTACCTCTGCTGTAAAGAAAGGGGGTCCTTCTCTTAAAATCTTCACAGGATTTTGAGTTAAATCAAGCACTAAAGATGCTACGCATAAAGTAGAGCAGCCGCCATCTATTATCAAGTCGACTCTACCCCAAAGATAGTCAATAGCCTCCTGGGCATTTTTGGCAGGAACACCATCTGAGATATTAGCACTGGCTAAATAGATAGGTTTTTTAAAAAGAGTTATTGCATCCTGAGTAATCTTATTCATAGGAACTCTAAACCCTAACTTACCCCTATCTTCTGTCTCTACTACAAATGTAATCGGACCGGGCAATAGATCCTCAATAAGATTGGCCTTGTTGAGAGAATCTTTACTGAGCCTATAATTTTTAAGCCAACTAAAATCGGGAATGGATATGCTGTAAGGTTTATCTTGGCGTTCTTTTTTTATAACCTCTATTCTATCCATTGCTGCTTTAGACTCGGTATCAAAACCTATCCCATAGACTGTCTCTGTAGGCAAAACAACCAGACCACCCCTAGAAAGAACTCTTACTACCTTCTCTAGTTTCTCCTCTTCAGGGTCAAGTACGCTAAGTTTTAGATATTCGGTGTTCATTTAAACATGGCGGATATTTTTTCATCTTTAGCTAAAACCTGTTTTCTTAGATTCTCTTTATATTTTAACAGCTTCTTTCTTAAACTCTCACTATTTAACGCTATTACTTGGAGAGCAAATATAACTCCATTCTTAACTCCTGTCTCACCTATACTCATAGTTCCAACCGGTATACCCGAAGGCATCTGCAATATCGAAGCCAGAGAATCAACACCTTTTAAAGCCTTAGAAGGAATAGGAACTCCTACTACCGGAAGAGTTGTAAAAGACGCAATTACTCCAGGTAGATGTGCCGCCATACCAGCACAGGCTATTATGACTTTTATACCCCGCTTGGAAGCACCACGGGCAAACTTCCTTACATCATCGGGACAGCGATGGGCTGATAATATTCTGACTTCATGATCAACCTTAAAACTCTTTAAAGCCTCTAAGCCGCCTTTGATCATAGGCAGATCTGAATCACTTCCCAAAACTATACTTATCAAAGCTTTTCCCATTTTAAACCTCCTCTTTTAAAGCTTTATCTGAAATATCTCCTCTGTAATAGATATTTTCAAAGCTTATTAGCTCCGCTGCTCTATAGGCTCTCTCTTTTGCTTCTCTAATATTATCACCTAAAGCAGTAACATTTAAAACTCGGCCTCCAGCTGTAAAATATTTTATTCCTCCAAAATCCTCTTTTTTAACTGTGCCGGCATGAAATACGAAAACATCATTTATGGCAGCCGCATCTTCTAACCCTGATATCTCTTTATTTTTTTCATAACTGCTTGGATAACCACTTGATGCAAGAACAACACTGACAGACGACTTACCTTTCCATTTCATATTGAACCCGCTAAGCCTACCATCTATAGATGCCTCTAATAGATCGACTATATCAACATCCATTCTAGGTAATATAGCCTGCGTCTCAGGATCGCCAAACCTAACATTAAATTCTAAAACATAGGGCTTACCATCCACTATCATAATCCCGGCATACAAGACCCCTTTAAAAGGAGTGCCTCTTCTTTTCATTCCAAGAATAGTCGGCCTTAAAACATCGCTTATAATCTTATCGAAAATCTCACCTTCTGCAATAGGCGCAGGCGAATATGCTCCCATGCCGCCTGTATTAGGACCTCTATCTCCCTCATAAACCTGCTTATGATCCTGAGATGATGCAAGAGGAACAATATTATCTCCATCCGATATTGCAATAATAGAAGCCTCTTCTCCGAAAAGACATTCTTCAATTATAATAGTATCGCCTGCGGTATCAAAAATCTTCTGATCCATTATTTTAGCTAACGCATCCTCTGCCTCAGCCAAGCTTTCAACCACAAAGACACCTTTACCTCCGCAGAGACCATCCGCTTTAATGACCTTTGGAAATTGCTGTTCTTTTAAATATTCTCTGGCTTGATTATAATCATTGAAAACTTTAAAATCTGCTGTTGGTATTTTCTCTTCTTGCATAAACTCTTTTGCGAAGACCTTACTGCCTTCAAGCCTGGAAGCATCCTTAGATGGGCCAAAGACCCTTAAGCCGTTCTCGCGAAAAAGATCGACAATACCTGCGGTAAGCGGATCTTCGGGCCCGACAATAGTTAAATCTATGCTCTCTCTCTTTACAAATTCGACAATACCATGTAAATCTTTGTTATCAATATCTACAATCTGAGCTAAATCCGAAATACCGCCATTGCCTGGAGAGGCATATATATCTTTGACTCGCTTTGACTGACTTAATTTCCAGACTAAAGCATGCTCACGGCCGCCGGAGCCTATAACTAAAACTCTCATATGATCTTTACTTCTCCGTTACCTCTCTCTACTCTTCCAATAAGATAACACTTTTTGCCTAAACTTTTAAAGATATTGCTCATGCTCTTATACTCTTTTTCAGATAGAACAAGTACAAATCCTATGCCCATATTAAAAGTCCTGTACATCTTCTTGTCTTCAATCTTCGCTCGTCTCTGTATCTCTTTAAATACCTTGCTTATTTTCCAGCTGCCTTTATCTATAACGGCATCTACATTTTTAGGCAAGATCCTTTCAATATTGTCATAGAATCCACCCCCCGTTATATGCGACATACCTTTAATATCTAAACCCTTGTCAAAAAGAGTCAAAATATCTTTAACGTAAATGCGGGTTGGCTTTAAAACATAACTATGCCAGTATTCTTTAACCTCTCTTATACTAAAAAGCTTTCTGATTAAAGAGTAGCCGTTACTATGAGGTCCTGAGGAAGGAAGCCCTATTAAAAGATCTCCGCTCTTAATCTTGTCTCCTTTGATAACTCTATCCTTATCGATAATTCCTACCGAAAAACCAGCCAGATCAAACTCATCCTTTTTGTAAAATCCAGGCAGCTCTGCAGTCTCACCGCCAACAAGGCTCATATTAGAATCTTTACAACCTTTTGCTATCCCTTTAATTAATTTTTTACCAACCTCAACATCGAGCTTTGAAGTTGCAAAATAATCCAAAAAGAACAGAGGTATCGCCCCGGTTGTTATAATATCATTGACGTTCATAGCAACAAGGTCATATCCTGCAACCTCTAATCTCCCGGTTGCGATACAGAGTTTTATCTTCGTGCCCACTCCATCTGTTGAAGAGACCAAGACAGGATGTTTATATTTTTTAAACTCTTTAATACTGTAAAGCGCTGCAAAAGGACCAATGTCATCTAAGACACGCTTAGATTTTGTAGAGTTAACAATTGGTTTTATTTTTTTTACAAAAAGATTTGCCTTGTCAATATCGACACCGGATTTCTTATAATCCATCATATTAGACTCCTCTGTTTAAAAATATTATCCCTTAAAAACAATGCTCTATTCTGATAAACCTTTTAAAATCAAGAGATGGGCTCTTCTTAATCGCAAAGCTTTAGAAGAATTTTATAACAGAATATCATCCCCTCTTCAAGAGTAAAAACTATATATTAAACAATAAAAAAACAGCCTATATGCTAGATCGATTCTATGACTGTTAAAATACATTTTCTAAAGCCCCGGCTTTCTATTGCTAGATCCCAAAACGCTTAAAAACATTATCTGTATAACTAAGGTAGGAACTGAGATCAAAAGTTTTTTCAATCTCTTTTTCATTGAGAAACTTCTTAATCTTTAAATCTTTAACGACCAGATCTTTAAAATCAATCTTCTCTCGATATGATTTTAAAGCCGGCTCCTGTATCAAATCATAAGCCTCTGAACGCGACAACCCTTTATCTATAAGCATAACCATCAATCTGCCAGATGCAAAGAGTCCTTTCTTCAGCCAAATGTTTTCTTTGATTGCTTCTTTATTAACATCTAAACCTTTAACAATTTTAATCATAATATGGAACATATAATCCAAAAGGATAAAGGCATCTGGCAACATAACACGCTCAACTGATGAATGAGATATATCCCGCTCATGCCAGAGAGTTATATTCTCCATGACTGGAGCAAGGTAGCCTCTAAAGATTCTGGCCAAACCAGATACCCTTTCACAGAGAATAGGGTTTCTCTTATGAGGCATGGCAGAAGATCCTTTCTGTTTCTTACCAAACGGCTCTAAGACCTCGTTCACCTCTGTTCTCTGTAAATGTCTTATCTCTGTTGTAAATCTCTCAAGCGATGCGGCTATTAAAGCAAATACTGCAAAGAGGCTGGCAAGTCTATCCCTAGGTATCACTTGAGTAGAGATAGGCTCTTCTTTCATCTTAAGCTTCTTTGCAACTGCTTTTTCAACATCGGGAGGCATGCTGACATAAGTACCTACTGCACCAGATATTGCAATGAATGCCAAATCCTCTTTGGCTTTCTTAAGGCGCTCTTGGTTCCTTAAGCCTTCTGAATAAAAGTTTAAAAACTTCAGACCCAATGTAGTCGGCTCTGCATGTATACCATGGCTCCTGCCTATTGCAGGCAGATTCTTGTATTTCTTAACCAGAGATTTTAATGCTTTTAAATACTCGGCTAAATCTTTTTCTAGAATCTTGATCCCATCTCTAAGCTGAAGTGATAGAGCTGTATCTAGAACATCTGATGAAGTAAGTCCTTTATGAATATACTGAGCATCTTTGCCGATGTTCTCTTCTAAATTTTTAAGAAATGCAATTAGATCATGGTTTGTAGCTCTCTCTATTTCTTCTATTCTCTTAACGTCAAAAGAGGCTCTCTTTTTAACTGCCAGCAATCTCTTTTTGCTTAAAGGAATTCTCTTCTTCTCTTGAAGGACTTCAAGAACCGCAAGCTCAACATCAAGCATATATTGAAACCTGGACTCCAGTAACCAAATCTTCTTCATCGCAGGTAAGCTATATCTATCTATCATGAGAAAATTCTTACATAATAAGAATAATTTGTCAACGCTGGAAAGGTCAATAGAGGCTGATTTAGGTGGACAAAAAAAAGACCCCCTCTATCAAATGATAAAGGGGGTTTGATTACTATATCTTATTCCACGCTTATTGAATCGACCGGACAGTCTTCTACCATCTTCTTGGCGCTATCTTCCTGCCCCTCAACAACTACCTCAGCTACAGGTACAGCCTTATCATCATCCATCTGGAATACTTCTGGAGCCATGTTCACACAGAGACCACAGCCTATACAGGTATCAGCATCAACTTTTACTATCATCTCCTACCTCCTTTAACAAATTTCCTAATTTTCATTAATCCCATTTTATACCATTCTTCTTAAAAAATGCAATATCCTCTCTAGTGATTTTAGATTTACCTCTTCTTTTTGGCCTGTTTTTTTTAAAAGAACCGGGATCGTCTTTATCAACAATATGCATCTGAAGTGAAATATCGCTATCTAAGTTCCACTCTTTTAATTTCTTCCTAAAACCTTGAAACTCTTTAGACCTGACCAGCATTTTACTTAATGCCTCTTTAAGCTTCTTTACCTCTACATCAAAATCTTCTTCCCAAACCACAGAACACCTCCATGTATTTCGACCCACTAAATAGTTTTTACCAAATCAAGTTTAGGCAGTTGTCTTTAGATAGATCTATTTGTCTCTGTTTCTATCTAAAAACAGTTTTCCAATTAAAGCAGTGATAGATATGTAATCTTTTTTCACCTGAAATTAAGGTAAAATCCTCTATCATCCTTATTACTTAATCAAGCTATATCTCTCTATATTCTCCTGAACAATCTTATTAAGAAATTCTACAGCCTCTTTAATCTCAGGACTATCTTTCATAAGGTGCTTAAACCTGCCTTGAACCTTTAGAAACTCGCTTATAGGTTTTAACTCCTTAAACTGCATCACTTTTGAGATCTTAATGCCCTCATACTCTACAACTGGAAATAGTCCTGTCTCAACAGCTAGCTTTGCTATTTTTATTGTAGCTGAAGGATCGTGCTTCCAGCCTAAAGGACAAGGAACAAAAATATGAAGAAATTTAGGTCCTTTTATAGATATAGCTTTTTTAACCTTTCTTTCAATATCTTTAGGATATCCAACAGAGGCAGTGGCCGAATAAGGAATATCATGAGCAGCACAGATTGCAGCCATATTCTTCTTGGGCTTAGAGTTACCTAAGGATAGCTTGCCCACGGGAGAAGTTGTCGTGCTGGCATATGTAGGCGTCATTCCGCTTCTCTGAATACCTGTATTCATATAGGCTTCATTGTCATACATAACATATAGAATATCATGACCTCTCTCAAGCATTCCAGAAAGAGACTGTAGGCCTATATCCGCTGTACCGCCATCACCGCCCTGAGATACAACATTTACTCCATCTTTTATGCCTAAAGCCTTTAAGCCAATCTCAACTCCTGATGCAACTGCAGAAGCATTTTCAAAAAGAGAGTGTATAAAAGGAACTTTCCACGCTGTCTGAGGAAAACCGGTCGAAAAAACTTCAAGACATCCGGTTGCATTAGTAATGATTGTATCTCTTCCAGCCGTATTAAGCACTATTCTGGCTGCTAATGACTGGCCGCAACCAGCACAAGCAGTATGTCCAGCAACAAATAGATCTTCCTGCATCGGTACCTCCTTAACTAACCATTATAGCTGATTCTTCTTTATACCATTTATTTAAGTCGATAAAGTTAACGCCTTGAGGATCTTTATCCATTAGATTAAATATTTCAACTATTGTCTTAGGTTTTATATCGCGCCCGCCCAATCCTGCAATAAAACCACTGATAGGCTGAGTCTGCTTCTTTGACTGCATTAAAGCAGCGATCTCTAAATGAAGCGGGCCAGCCGACCCTAAAGATATAGCCTTATCTATAACTCCTATCTTCTTAATACCTTTAAGAGCCTCATAAATCTTACTAGCAGGAAAAGGCCTGTAGGATACGATTTTGAGCAAACCGACTTTCTCGCCTTTCTCCCGCAATCCATCTACCACATCTTTGATAGTCCCGCATATAGAACCCATTGCCACTACGACTTTGTCTGCATCTTCCAATTTATACTCTTCTGTTAAAAAGGATGACTTTCTGCCAAATATTTTCTCAAACTCTATCTCTTCTTTCTCAATAATCGGCAAGGATTCATCCATAGTCTTCTGTATAGCATAGCGAGTCTCCATATATACATCTGGAGCACCCAAGAGACCCATAGTAAGAGGCTCTTTGGTATCTAACTTATATGCAGGATTATAAGGAGGCAGATATGCATCAACCTGATCCTGGTCGGCTAAATCCAAAACCTCATAACCATGGGAGAGTATAAAACCATCCATGCAAACCATTACGGGAAGCATAATATCTTTGTTTTCTGCTATTTTATAAGCCAGGAAATGTAAATCCTGTACCTCTTGATTGTTCTCTGCATAGAACTGCATCCAGCCTGCATCTCTAATTGCCATAGAATCTTGGTGGTCATTCCAAATATTAATAGGAGCAGACAGCGCTCTATTCACACAAGTCAAAACAACCGGCAACCTCATCCCAGCAATATTAAACAATACCTCGCTCATAAGTATCAAGCCTTGAGAGCTTGTTGCTGTATACGACCTAGCACCGGTAGCTGTAGAGCCCAGAACGACAGAAGCAGCAGAGTGCTCTGATTCAACATTTACATATTCTGACCCTAATGCACCGTCAGCAACCATCTCAGAAAGCCTCTCTACAATATGCGTCTGCGGTGTTATCGGATATGCACAGACAACCTTTGGCTTTATCATTTTTATAGCTTCGGCTACAGCATGGGAGCCTTCCATGAATACTTTCATCGTTCATCCTCCTCAACCATCTCTATATCCTTTTTGGGACAGATAACTGCACAGAGTCCGCAACCTTTACAGTAATCAAGGTCTGATTCAAATTTATTTTTATCTACACCTTTAATGCAGCCTTCTGGACAGATATCAATACACATGCTACACCCTATGCAATCCTTTTGCAGAAACTTTGGCTTCTTCTTCATCCGCCAAGAACCAGTTTTGTTTGCCAAACTTGTAGCCGGCTTCGATATAATAGGAACAAACATTTAATCCTCCTTATGTTTTTAATGCTAAAGCAAAATCATAGCCTCTCTGAGCAGCCTCTGCATTTTTCTGGCCAACCTCACCTTTAAAGCGCTCAGATACGGCATTCTTTATATTCTCTATATTTAATTCTCCGCTTAATGCCGCATAGGCTCCCAAAATCGCAGTATTACCAAGGGGCTTACCTGTTGCCTCTAAAGCAATGTCATTAGCTGGGATTGAAAATATTTTAAGGTTTCTATCTGAGCTGTACTCTTTTTCTGAATTGATTATTACAAGCCCTAGCTCTTTTACGCTGGCAAAAACATCCTGACTGCTTATAAGTGTAGCATCTATAACAAGCGCAAAGTCAGGCTCATAGACTCTAGAGCGTACCCTTATAGGCTTCTCATCTACTCGTATAAAAGCATTCATAGGTGCACCCATTCTAGCCGCACCAAAATGAGGAAAAGCATAAGCAAACTTCTGTTGTTTAAAATAGGCACTGCCCAGAATAACCACTGTTGTGATAGCACCCTGGCCTGCTCTGGCATATACCGTCACTTCTTTCATCTTTCCTCCTTATATGAATTATATGGTGCTCTGAGCGCTTCTATTAATCAGCCCCATCAAAATTGGCGTCGACAAACTCCTGAGGCAATAAGTCTTTGGCCTGCTTCTTAATAGCCGCCGGCTTAATGAACTTACCTACTGCCTCTTTTGTACCTTTGATATTGAGCTGTTTAAAAAGAAAATCAAACTCTTCTTCAAGTTTTGATGCAATATCATTTTTTATATTTTTATCAACACAATGTATCTTCTGTTTAAAATTACCCAGAGCCTGCTTTCTAACTTTGTACAAGAACTGCTCTTCTGTCTGGCCTTCCTTCCAATCAGACTTGAAATTCTCTTTCAACCAATCATAGATCTCGGTCTTTAAATCAGAAGGCATATTGTCATAGATAATATTCTGAAACTGTGTAGCTAAATGTATCTCTGCGGCAGCTGTCTCGGGGAATTTATTGAAAGCCTCTTTAGGTAAGGTGGATGCGCCATGTTGAACAGCACCTGCCATCTCATAACTCTTCTTTGAAATTTCAGATAACTCTTTAAGGGTGTCAAAGTCTACTTTGACTTCAGCAACGCTACCGTCAGGAAGAACAACACCGCCATGCGTAGTTCCAGTCTGAATACTAATCTTGCTTATCCCCTCACAGCTTCCTTCTAAAAGCTCTAAGTATCCCTTCATAAATGCATTTAAATCTTCAGAAGTTGAGTTCTTGCTTCCAACCTCACCTATCTCCCCGCCTATAGAGACCGTTACACCCTCTATCTCCTGAGATCTGATATATTTAGTTAGTTCAGATGTAACCCAGCAATTATGTTCCTGCTGCTCATCGAGCACCTCTTTGGAGAGATCTACAAGCGTCGATGCGTCTATATCTATATTGTAAAAACCTCCCTGTATTGATTCACTTATAAACTTCTTTATCTCAGACAAAGCTTTCTCTTTGTTTGTCTGAAAATCGCTCAGCTTAACTTGGAAATGGTCCCCTTGTACAAAAACGCAACCTTTATAACCTTCTTTAATAGCTGCGGCAAGACAGACTGCGGTATACTCCAGCGGACGCTGCCCTGTATAGCCCATCTCAGATCTTGCAATTTCAAATATAAAAGCAGCTGCGTCTATCTTTCCAGCTGCGCGAAATACCGCTCTGGCAGTATCATATGTTAATGTGCGCAGATTCATAGCCGGAACTGTAAATCCTGAAGCTTCACCTCTACCTATAGCCTTGTAGAGATCATGTATAGAAGCAGGGTAGATACCGCTCTGTCCTGCTAATTCCCAGATTACAGCAGCATACCCTGCCTTCTTTTTAATATCATCTTCAAATATAATGCTCTCCAGCAACTTATCAATGCCTTCTGCCATAAGAACTCCTTCATCTTCAATAACTAGACTCCCGCCTTCAAACCTAACTCCAGCAATACTCATTTTAAGCTCGCTCATTATTCTACCTCCAAAACTCTGTTATATTAAATTAGCTCGTTCCAATATTTTTGGAACTGATTCTGCTTTACCTAATGTCATAATATGAACACCGTGGGAAAATTGCTTTAATTCTACGATTAATCTAGCTGCTATTTCGATACCTTTTTCAGCCTCATCCTTAGCATCCTTAAGTTCAGCTATTATCTCCTTGGGAACATTGACTCCGCTTACATGCTTGTTCATATACTTTGCCATCTTAACTGACTTAAGGACTATAATTCCTGCCAAAATATAGACATCAAGACCCTTTGTCTCTTCATAAAAACTCTTAAACTTATCAACGCTATAGACAGCTTGAGACTGCAAGAATCTAGCACCCGCTTTGATCTTCTTCTTTGTCTTAACAAATTCAAGTTCAAAAGGATCAGCCTCCGGAAAAGAGGCTGCTCCTACAAAGAAATCTGTAGGCTTATTAAGTTTATTACCTGAAGAATCGACTCCCTTGTTCAATCCGGATATTATATCTAGGAGCTGAACAGAATCAATATCAAAGACAGCTTTAGCCTGAGGATGATCCCCATTTTCAATTGCATCTCCTGTAAGAGCAAGCACATTCTTAATACCTAAAATAGAAGCTCCAAGCAATTCAGATTGTATTGCAACTCTATTTCTATCTCTTGTTGTTATCTGATATATCGGCTCAACTCCGCTCTCCATGAGAACCTTCGCTATTGCAAGCGGCGAAGCCTTCATAACAGAGCTCTGGTTATCGGTAATATTTACCGCATCAACGGAATCTCTATAAATATCTGCCTCTCTCCTTATCTCAGTGATATCGGTCCCCTTAGGCGGAGCTACCTCAGCAGTAATAACATACTTACCATTTTTTAAAGATTCTCTTAATTCACTCATTATTTTCTCCAAGACAAAAACCTGGATTTGAAAAATTAATCCTTATCCAACCTCTCCCAATTAATATCATAAACACTGGCCAACTCTTTAAGTTCGGGAGTCAGTTCGAAGTTGCTTCTAATAATAGTCGCTATATTATTTTGTACAATGTATCTGTAATAGTCAATCTTTAAGTTAAGCATCTCTTGATGAAATCTCCTTAATATGGTCACATTCCCTGAGAGAGGGTCTACTAAAATCTCTTCCGATATCTCAGAAGCTATCTCTGCAACCATTATGCTAACTGCATCCATGTCCATCTCAAGACGCATCTTATCTATCTTTAAAAATAACCTCTTAAGGTCTTCTATGGCTTTAAAATCACGACTGCTTTTAAAGAGAAGTAGGCTCTCCTTAATCTGATTATGAACAATGCTGGCCCCTAAAAGATGCATCTCATAGGGCAACAATAAGCCTATATCTCTATACTCTTCCATCAGCTCTACATTATTATCCCAAATATCTCCCAATACATTAAATATACTGTCTTTTTTGGCTCTAAAAATGTGCTCTAATATTCTCTCCTGCTCTCCTGGATAGATATCTTTGACCTTATAACAGCCATCGGGAAAGAAACGGCTGAACATCTCTTTCAACCTCTTCTTATCTGATATCCAGACCCCATCTTGAAATCTCTCTTCTATCTCTTTATATACCCCTTCTTCAAAATCTCTTAAAAAACATTCTCTCTCCCCGCCTCTAGTCTTAAGCAATATATATATCTTCTCAGACTCACCCAGAGAGATTCTATCTTTTATAGCAATGCGTCCAAACTCCAACTCATCATCCCCTTGGGTAATCTTCTGCTCATTACGCTTCTCTATCTTAAACTTATAAAAGCCGCCTTCATCGTTAAAAAAAGAGCTCTTTATAAGATAGCTGGATAGATAATTATCCCAACCCTGAATTTGGGGCTTCACAAACCTCTCATAGACAACCCTGCCATTACCGAGCTCCTCTAAGTTGCTCTTGGCTAACTGCAGCTTCTCTAAAAAGCCTTGCTCCAAATCAACACCTGAGGCCTCTTTGGCTAACTGCATCGCTCTAGCTGCATATCGTAAGTTCTGCACAGGCTCAATACCGGATATCTCATCAAAAAACCAGCCACAGCTTGTATAGTAAAGCATCCTCATATGTTCCATCTCAAGCAGCCTGAAGGCCTGAGGTGATCTCTTTCTATCTTTACAATGTTTATCTATGAACTCAGATACAACCTTATCAGAAGGCTCTATAATTACTTGAATAAAATCATTTCTAGCTTCCCAAGGATCATTTAAAACCTCTTTGCCTTGATCGATGAATATCTTATCTATCTCGCCTCTAAGCCAATCTAAGGCGTCTCTTAGAGGTTTTCTCCAGCTCTGATTCCACCCAGGCCTATCAACTGTTCTGCATCCACAATCATCATGCCAGCGTCCAACGCCATGAGAACAACTCCAGGAAGTGCCCAGCCCATCTTCCCCTTCTTTTATTAAAGCTTCATATTCCGGAGGGTTTTTCTCTAAAAAACTTCCGTAATTAAGAGTCTCAATCCCTTCTGAAGGTAATTCATATTTCATAAGATAAGCAAGACACATCTCGCTAAAAGGATGGTGATGCCCAAAAGTCTCTCCATCTGTTGCAATAGAGACCAGATTGCCTGTGCCATAAGAAGATGAGATCCTCTTAGCACAAGATTGAGCGCTATGCATTATATGCTGAAAAGATATTGCATGAGAGATATCACCTTGATAGAAGAAACAATCTATAAATTCGGTCTTATCCTGTCCTAAAAATATCCTATAAGGCACCCCTATATTGACAGAGCCATCTGAAACATCCTGCCACTGCTTCTGATTTAACTTTCTGATTTTACTCACTTGATTAGGAGCTAAGATTACATATTTAATATTATATTTTTTAAGATATTTAAGCGTATCATAGTTGCAAGCTGTCTCCGGCAGCCAAATTCCCTCGCTTGCACGGCCAAAGATATGCTCAAAAAATTTCAGCCCCCAACAAAGCTGAGTATCCTTGTCTTTATCATCAGCCAAAGGCATAATCATATGATTGTAAGGCTGAGCTATGGCATTGCCATGGCCGTTGTTCATCTCTCTGCTCTCTAGGTCAGCCGTTTTAATAAAATCTATAAATCGAGGATGCTTATCTCTTAACCAAAGAAGTAAAGTAGGTCCAAAATCAAAATTTATGTAGGAATAATTATTTTTTATCTGGATTACCTTGCCATCTCTATCAAAAATCCTAGCGGTTGCATTGGGGAGATAGCACTCCCAGTAGATCCTCTCATTCCAATCATGGCTGGGATAAGCAGAGTCCTGGCGGGATAGATTCATCCACCAAGGATCTTCTCTAGGAGGCTGATAAAAATGTCCGTGAAGGACAAAAAATTTACTCATTTAAATAGGCCTATTCTTCAGTTTCTTTAAATATACTTAATACTTCTTCTTTAGATTCAGCCAAAAGAAGCTTTTTCCTAAAGTATTCCTTTTTAAGCAGCCTGCTCAACTGAGCAAGAGTTTTAAGATAATTACCTACATCATCAAAGGGGGTGCCGATCAAAAAGATAAGATGGGCAGGATTGGCATCTAAAGCATCAAAATCGACCCCGGAGAGCGACCTTCCAAAAGATATAGTAAGACGTTTAACACCTTTACTTCTAGCGTGAGGCAGCGCAATGCCTTCACCTATCCCAGTCGAACCTAGTTTTTCCCGGGCATATATATCGCCCAAAAATGAATCTAAGTCCTCAATCTGACTACAGCCTTGCATCAGATCTACTATCTCTTTAATAGCTTCTCTTTTATCTTTAGACTCTACATCCAGCTTTATAAAATTTGAATCTAAGAGTTCGCTTATTTTCATCTCTTACTGCTTCCCTCCTCCCATAATTACAATCTGCACATTAACACAATATGTTAGTCCATATTAAATTCCTGTCAAGATTAAAAACAGTAAATTTAGACATTAAAATATTGAGGTGCATAATATACGCCTATGAAATTTGAAAAATTACTATATTTTATCACTTTGATTAAAACCAAGAGATAAATTGATTTTATTCAAAGATCTCATAAATTTAAACAGCTGAGGCGCTGCCTTTACTTTATGCTTTCCTATTTTAGAAATATCAAAATCTAAGCGAAAACTCTAAACTAAGGGCAAAATTTTCTTATAAAAAATAACTTGGCATTACTTTTAATCTTCACACTCTCTATGCTCACAACATCTTTCAGTTTCATCGCAATCAGATGGAAGACATTGTCTTCTTTGCAGCATCAGATTTTCAGGGCAATCACCCCCACTACATCTTATATCTTCCCAAGAGGTACATTCACACCCGCAACTGACATCTTGCACTGACCGTCTTTCTCTGTCACACCCTTCAGGAAAACATTCTCTAACCTGATAACGAATACCAACCTGCCAACTACAATCACCAGGTTCCCATTCAGTACAATAGTCACAAGTTTGGCACTCATCAGGGACAAATGAACGACTCTCTTCTGAACACCATGGCTTATCATCCAGGCAATTCCGCGTTAAAGGTTTCCACAGAGGTCCTAAATCACCTGCTCCACATTCACCCCATTCCCAATCACTGCATTCCTGACAACCCGCACATTCTTCTGTTCCAGATACACATCTTTCTTCTCTATCGCATTGCTCTTCTTCTAGAGAATTGCAGATCCTTGTATCATATCGCTCTATAGGACTACAATCTCCAAGGTTACATCCTTGTTGCTCCCAAGGAGTACAATTACATCCGTCACAAAGATCTCCCTCACATTCACCCCACTCAACTGTTACTTCCTCACAGCTAGTAGAACAATATGTGCATTCTCCTTCATCTGGAGGAGTACACTCATTGCCATTGGCATTACCATCATCACAATCTTCACCTGGATCTCGTACTCCATTTCCGCAAAGATTCGGATCGGGGCCAGAGCAATCGCTATTTTCTGTACAAGGAATTCCACCTCCGCCCGGAACACAAAGCCCATCTACAGTACAGGATTTAGGGCCAGCTGTTGTTCCGGAACAATCCTCATTACAGTATCCCAGCTCTCCATTGAACTCACCGTCGTCACACTCTTCCCCTGTATCTTGAGTCCCATCTCCGCAAATCCCCGACGACAAACAATCCCAATCTATTACCTCCTCAACTGCATCACACTTTTCACCATCACCATTTATTGAGCAGACTCCACTACCGTCTGTCATACAACGTTTTACCGATCCTAAACAATCCCAATCTATTACCTCCTCAACTACATCACACTTTTCACCATCACCATTTATTGAGCA
>JAVCCU010000020.1 GCA_030765335.1 Candidatus Kaelpia aquatica
CCAGCCAATTCTTGCCCTACTATACTACTTGATTGCCATTCCATCGCTCCGCCCGTAGAATAAACAACTGTCGCTGTTTCAACTCCTATAGGGTCTCCTACTACAACAGTAGCCAATTCTTGCCCTACTATACTACTTGATTGCCATTCCATCGCTCCGCCCGTAGAATAAACAACTGTCGCTGTTTCAACTACAGAAGAGCTCTGTTCTGGGGGGATGTAGCTGTATCTATTATTGTAAAATGTCTCTAACTCCAGGTATTGCTGCATTAACGTTCCATCATCTCCTAAAGTGTTTATTGTTGTATGTATTTCTCCTAACACTTCTCTTATTTCTACCTCCATCGCTTTAATTATATAATTGGCCGAACCAATGCTATCTAACCTATCAATTGTTTCTATTAAAGAGTTTATAGATATCTCTACATGGTCCATTCTGTTTTCTGCAATATTTAAAACAACCTCTCTTGTATTTTCCACTAAATCGATAAGTTTGAAATATATCTCATCTGTTTTTTCTGATAAATTGAACATCTCTTCTGCTGTAGTTTCAAAGTATTTAATTTGATCTAAGCAGCTAGGGTCTTCTTTTGATATACCTAAAAAGTTAAAAAACCAGCTTAAACGTACACCACTTAAACTATTTTTTGCTGTAATTAGACTATCAGGACACCAGTTATTTGTTAAAATGTTGAATTCTTCAAACGTACTTATGGCTCTTGACTTAATATCCTCTTTTTCTATATAACTTAAATTTTTCCAGTTCTCCACCTCTTCTGCTAAGCTTTCAGCTAAAACAATAAAATAATTAAATGCTTCTGGGTCATCAAGTTCTCCTTTGATTAAAGATTCATGCATAGGGGCTGGAACAGATTGCAGCTCTTTTTGAAATTCTATTAATCTGTTTCTCTGAGCAACAAGTATATTTAGCATAAGTAACTTTGTTACCCGATTAAAGTCCTCTCTAGGTCTTAAAGCATCTATTACTATGTTATAGTCTCCAATCTTCTGTTCAATAGCAGCATCATAACAAGGGCGTATATCAAGAGGGGTCACTACATATATAGAATCTTTAAAAGATTTTGCATCATTCATAAAGTAATCAAAGCTAGCTATAGGTATCAAGCTAATATCTAATTCTGTTTCTAGTAATGCTATTCCGCTATTAACATCAGCGATTCCATAACCATTTACCGGTGTATTGTAAACAGATTGTATATTTAATCCTCCTCCAAGTCCTCCCTCATCAAACACTATCTGGGCATTAGAGATTTTTGCAGATGTAAAGATAAAAAGCGTTATGCTCAAGAGCGCTTTTCCTGTTGCAATTTTTATTATCTTTTCTCTCTTCATCTTTCTGCCTGTAATATTTATACCACATAAGCAACTAAATGTCAAACTATGACAAAAGTTTTTTTAAAACTATTATAAAGTTGCACAATCAATGCTAAGTTATTGCAAATAAATAGTTTATATTGTTAGAATTGTTGGGACAAGAATTACTTATAAAATTTTTTAATTATCTTAAGTGCCTCTTCCCCATTTTCAACAAGATGAAAGATGGCTAGATCTTTCTTCTCTATCATATCTTCTTTGAGTAATTTGTCTTCTATCCAGCCTATTACACCACCCCAAAACTCTTTAGATATGAGTATTACAGGAAGCTTATCTATTCTTTCAGTTTGAATTAATGCTAGGAATTCAAAAAGTTCATCTAGAGTACCATAGCCTCCTGGAAAGATAAGAACAGCTTTAGAATATTTTGCAAACATAACTTTTCTACAGAAGAAATATCTGAACTCAACAGGTGTCTGAACATATTTATTGCATTTCTGCTGACTGGGAAGGAGAATGTTAAGCCCAATGGATGGCCCTCCTGCTTTAGATGCTCCTTTATTAGCTGCTTCCATTATTCCTGGGCCAGCTCCTGTTATAATAGAGTATCCTTTCTTTGTAAACAGATAGGCAGTCTCCTCAGCCAATTTATAATATCTATTACTTGGCTTTAGTCTTGCAGAGCCAAATATTGCAACTCCTTTCTTAATCTCAGAGAGAGTTTCAAATCCGTCAACAAACTCACTCATTATTCTGAATATTCGCCAAGGATCTTCTTTTGTAAAATGACCTCTTTCAATATCTTCCATACTTATCTCCTTTTATAGAGTAGATTCAGATGATTCTACGGCATCGATATTCAACCCTAAGAGGAATTCAACATTATTCTTAGCCTTATTCATTTTAGCCATTAATGTTTTCATTGCCTCTTCATTATTTACATCATGCAGCACCCGCCTTAAGACCCAGATTCTTTTTAATTCATCAGGATCAAGAAGCAGGTCTTCACGTCTTGTGGCGGACCTTCTAATGTCTATTGCAGGATAGATTCTCTTTTGGAATAGATTTCTGTCGAGTTGAAGCTCCATATTTCCAGTTCCTTTAAACTCTTCAAAGATAACATCATCCATCCTACTACCTGTATCAACAAGCGCAGTTGCAAGTATTGTCAAAGAACCTCCGTCTTCAATATTTCTCGCTGCACCAAAGAACTTCTTAGGTCTATCTAGGGCTCCGGAATCAATGCCACCTGTTAGAACCTTTCCGCTGTGAGGTGCTATTGTATTGTACGCACGGGCTAAACGGGTCATACTGTCAAGTAATATCACAACGTTTTTCCCGGACTCTACAAGCCTTTTGGCTTTCTCCATTGCAATTTCTGCAACCTGAATATGGCGCTCTGCTGGCTCATCGAAAGTTGACCCTATTACCTCACCTTTTACAGAACGCTCCATATCGGTAACCTCTTCAGGTCTCTCCCCTATTAGTAATATAATGGAAATCACCTCGGGATAGTTTGCACTTATTGCATTGGCTATTTTCTGCAATATTACTGTCTTTCCGCTATAAGGCGGTGCCACTATTAGTCCACGCTGACCTTTTCCTATAGGGGAAATTAAGTCGATAATCCGCGTTGTTATCTCGCTGGGATCGGTCTCAAGCAGGAATCGTTCGTTTGGATACAAAGGAGTAAGATTATCAAATGGTATTCTATAAGCACTATCATCGGCATTCTGATGATTTATCCCCTCTACTTTAAGGAGGGCAAAGTATTTTTCTCCGTCTTTAGGCGGGCGAACCTGACCGGATACGGTATCACCGGTTCTAAGACCAAACCTTCTTATCTGAGAAGGAGAGATGTAAATATCATCAGGTGAAGGAAGATAACTGTAATTAGGAGACCTTAAGAAGCCGAATCCATCCGGCAATACCTCAAGTACGCCTTCGCCGGAGACTTCACCTTCTCGCATAGCTTTTGTCTTTATGATCTTAAATATTAAATCCTGTTTTTTAAGACCCGATATCCCGTTTACCTTTAAACCTTTTGCTAGGCTGAAGAGATCCGGCATTCCCATATGCTGCAGTTGTGCTATATCTAGCTTATTGTTCTTAGGAGACGGCTTTCTCTCTATGCCTTGAGCCTCCTTGCTCTCATTCTCTTGTTTTTGGGTCTCTACCTTCTCAGGCTGCTTAACTTCTTCTGCTTTTAATTCTTCTGAAGATTTTTTCGACATTTTCTTTCACCTTCCTTTTTTCTTTTGAGTTGTTATCTATTACAATATCTGCTAATCGTTCTTTCTCTTTTATTGGTATAAGGTAAGAAGCTCTTTTTTTAGCCTCTTCCCAGTTCATTCTGCCTTCAAGCCGTCTCTTTCTTAATCTAGTATCAGCCTTAATAAGTATTATAAAGTCAGAATCTTTATCAAGTTTAGATTCAAAGAGCAACGGTGCATCGATTACACAATAGTCGGATCTACTTTCAGCTATTATTTCTTTAGTTTTTTTCAATATATAAGGATGCGTTATATCAATGAGCCTTTGCCAGCTGACCCTGTCTTTAAATGCTCTATCTGCCAGCATCTTAGGATTGATTCCATTATCTTGAAGCAGATTTCTTCCAAATTTTTTTTCAATTAGGGATTTGACTTCATCAAACTTTAGAATCTCATGAGCTATTGCATCCGTGTAAACTGGGTGGGCACCATGCTTTTCAAATTCTTCTGCATAAGTAGTTTTGCCTGCCCCTATTTCACCAGTTATTGCTATTATTATTTTACTTGATTTAGGCATCTCTTTTCAAGCTTTTTATTGTATCTCTGTAAATATTTTCATAATCTTTAGCTGAATGCTTCCAAGAGTAGTCAGCTTTTACTGCTCTTTTCTGGATGTTTCTCCATGCTCTACGGTCTTTATAGACGTCCAGCGCTCTCTCTAGAGCATCAAGAAAATCTTTACTTCTATAGTCTTCAAAGAGAAAACCTGTTCCATGGGCTTTATCTTCAGTGTAATCGGTTATAGTATCAGCTAGCCCCCCGGTCTTTCTAGCTAGAGGTAGAGTTGCATATCTATAGCTTATAAGCTGGCCTAAGCCGCAGGGCTCAAACTTAGAAGGCATGAGAAATATATCGGCTGCTGCATATATTTTTTTTGCCAAAGTAGAGTCAAATTTTATGTTTATTGAAATTTTAAGAGGGTATTTTTTAGATATCTCCATCATTACGTCTTGATACTTTTTCTCTCCTTCACCTAATACTATTAGCTGAAGATCTTCTTCGCATATCTCATCTATCGATTCAACTATTAAATCCCAGCCTTTCTGGTCTGTCAGCCTGCCTATTGCAGCTATTAGCGGGATATCTCGGCCTATCTCCAGGCCCATCTCTGTTTGAAGATGTTGCTTGTTGATAGATTTCTTATTTAGGGAGTTGATGTCGAAATTTTGGGGTATTTGAGGGTCGCTACTTGGATCCCAACACAAATAGTCGATACCGTTTATTATACCGCTGATATTTTCCTTGCGCGAGCTTAATACATCTTGAAGTCCAAATCCATATTCATCGCCCTGTATCTCCTCTGCATATCTAGGGCTTACTGTTGTAATATGGTCCGCAAATATAAGGGCTCCCTTCATAAGGTTTATCTTTTCATAGTGCTTAAGTCCTTTAGCAGGATTAAATAACTCAGGACTCAATCCCGTCTCACTCCACTGGGAAGCTTTAAATATACCCTGATAGGCAAGATTGTGGATTGTAAATACTGTCTTTGTATCTTTAAAAAATTCATCCTCTGCATAGATTGTCTTAAGATATACTGGTATAAGGGCTGTCTCCCAATCGTTGGCATGGATGATATCCGGTTTAAAACCCTCTCTTTTAATCCTGCCAAGCGTCTCTTTACAGAAATAAGCAAATCGCTCCATGTTGTCGGGGTAGTCACCTTCGGGCGTAGAGTAGATATACTCTCTTTTGTAGTAATTGTCATTTTCTATAAAATAGAGCGGAACAGAATTGCTCAACATGGTTTGATCTGCTTTTATGTCTATTCCTTTATATTTAGGCATGATTACCCTAATATCTAAACCCATCTCTTTAAGGACAGGCGGAAGCGATCCTGCTATATCTGCTAATCCGCCTGTCTTGGCGTAAGGCGTGACCTCTGTTGAAACAAATAACACTTTTGATCTCTTAGGCATATATTCCTTTAATTCAGCTTTTAAGATCTAGCCAGCTAGAGCCTGTTGATATATTTGCTTTTAACGGGATATCTAAAGCAAGAGCATTCTCCATATTGTCCTGTATGATGCTGCGAGCTCTCTTTAAATCCTCTTCTCTAACTTCATAGAGCAATTCATCATGTATCTGAAGAAGAAGTCTGGCATCTACCTCTTCTCTCTCTAAATTCTCTTGGGTCTTTAGCATAACTTTTTTTATAAGGTCAGCCGAGCTGCCCTGAATGGGGGTATTTATCGCTATTCTCTCTCCAAATTCGCGTATATTTACAATATCTGAGTTTATCTCTGGTATATAACGTATTCTTTTAAAGAGCGTCTCTGTAGAGTTGGACTTGCGAGCCCTTTTTATCTCACGCTGAATATATTTCTTAACGCCGGGGTAGAGCTTAAAATAGGCATCTATGAAATCAGAGGATTCGTCGATGCCTGAGTTTAACTGCTTTGAAAGCCCGTAGGGAGAGATTCCGTATATGATGCCGAAATTTACTGTCTTGGCCATGGAACGCATCTTGGGCGTGACGTTTTTCTCTGCTACTTCAAACATCAATGAGGCGGTCTGTTTGTGAATGTCCTTATTCTCCTTAAAGCCTTTTATCAGATTTTCATCTCCTGAGAGATGGGCAAGTATTCTTAGCTCAATCTGAGAATAGTCTGCAGATATAAACAGATAGCCTTTAGAGGGTATGAATGCAGCTCTTATCTGCTTACCCAGATCAGAGCGTATTGGAATATTTTGCAAGTTCGGCTTAGAGCAGCTCAAGCGTCCTGTCTGTGTGATCGCTTGATTGAATGAAGTGTGAATCTTGCCGTCATCAGATATGTTTTTAAGCAGCCCTTCTATGTAGGTGCTTTTTATCTTACTTAGCTCACGAAATTTAAGGATATGATCTGCTATTGGATGGAGATGCTTAAGTTTCTGCAGCGACTCCTCATCTGTCGAAGGCCCAGTCTTACCCTTTTTGACCGGCTTTAAATTGAACTTATCATATAGAATCTCCCGAAGCTGCTTAGGAGAGTTAAGGTTGAACTTTTCTCCTGCTATCCCATAGATATCTTTGGTGATTGAAGATAGCCTTTTGTTGTAATCTTCAAGCAGGTTCTCCAGGTACTCTCTGTCTACATTTATGCCTCTCACTTCCATCTTTGAGAGTAAGAATATCAGCGGTTCTTCTATTTCATAGTATAGCTTACTAAGGCCAAGGGTTTTTATTCTTTTCTTTAAGTGGGGATAGAGTTCTCTAAATGCATATACAGCTGCTATGTTTTTTTTAAGAACATCGTATCCTTTTTGCTCAGACTCTATTAAAAGAGCTGAGAGATTGGTGGCGTTTTTAAGGTAGTTCAATACTATTTTAAATAACTCATATTTTTGCCAAGATGGATTAAGCAGATAAGATGCTATTCTAACATCAAATCCGGGGCCTTTGAGTTCGATATTATAATCTTTAAGTTTTTTAGACAAGCCTTTTATCCCGTAAGATATTTTTTCAATCTTGGAATTAGAAAAGATGCTGTTTAAAGCCTCCCTGTTTTCTTCGATCAGGCCTTGAGGTATGACTGATATAGATTTTGCCGTAGATATTAAAAGAGAGGACTCTCTTTTCTCTCCTCTCTCTGCTATATGGAAGCTGAAATAACTCTCGGATTCTATACTTTTAATCAAGGCCGATAACTCTTTAGCATCCTTAACCTCTCTATGTTTAGGTAATTGCAGAGGCTTTACTGCTAAGAGAAGTTCTTTTGTTAGATTATTAAACTCCAGCTTTTCAAGTTGAGGTACTAACTCTTCATAGTGAGGCACGGTCTTCTTCATAGCCTTAAAATCTATTTTAAAATCGACATCACTCCTAAGAAGAGTGAGTTTTTTACTTAATAGAAGCTGGGCCTTGTTCTCCCCTATGAGCTCTCTTGTCTTATCAGGCAAACTCTCTATCTTTTTCAGCAGCTCTTCCACTGAACCGTACCGAGATATTAATTTTTGAGCTGCTATCTCACCAATTCCCGGAACACCAGGGATGTTATCTGTCTGGTCACCCTTTAGAGCCAGAAAATCTGCAAACATATTTGGTGTTATAGAATAGACTTTTTTGATAGTATCTACATCAAGGTAAATATCTTTCTTGGGTTCATATACCTCTATATTTTCATCTATTGCCTGAATAACATCTTTGTCAGAACTTACTATGTAAGACTTTAACCCTTCTCTTTTGGATTTTTTTGCCAATGTTGCCAATACATCATCCGCTTCATATCCTTCTATCTCAAAAAGAGTTATCCCATAGGCCCTAAGAACATCTTTTAGTATTGGGAACTGTCTTATTAAGTCCTCTGGCGTAGGCTTCCTCGTTGCTTTATAATCACCGTAGATATCTTTTCTAAAACTTGGTTTTTTATGGTCAAATGCAACCGCAATATAATCAGGGTTCTTCTCTTCCATTATCTTTCTCAGCATGATTAAAAATCCGTAAATAGCATTTGTTGGAAGCCCTCTGGAGTTCGAGAGCCTAGGCAACGCATAGTAAGCCCTGTAAACATAATTACTACCATCGATTAAGTAGATTGTTTTAGGATTCATATTTTAACAACGGTGAGGTCAGAATTAATTTTGCCTGGGAACCAACTCGATAATTTTCTCTAACTCCTGCTTGGCCTTGACATAATCGCCTGATTCAATATAATCATTTCCATTTTTGCAGTAGATATTGATCCGGCTTATAATGTGCTTTTTCTCTGCCTCCTTATAACTCTTTTGATAACTTTTATTTTCTGGAAATAGCATTGCTGCCTGCTTCAGATCGTCATAGGCATTCTCATAGAGGCCTTTCTTGAGATAGTATATACCTTTTTGATAATGTTTAGCAGCAAGTACTTTATTTGTCTCTTTCTGCTCCTGCATTCTGTTTGCAACTTCGCGCGCCAGCACTCTGGCTTCTGTCTCCCTTGCTTGCTCCGGGGCATATTTCCAAAGCTTCTGCCAAGCTCTTTTTGTCCAAGAACTGTTCTTACTGCCTAACTCAACTCTCTTGATAAAATGCGGCAGGGCTTTATCTATCTCGTTTATACGCTCATATAACAGAGCAAGGTTCATATGTGCTTCTGCAAAATCAGGGTTTACCTGAATTGCTTTCAGGTATGCTTCTTGGGCCTTATTTAAGAAACCTTTTATCTCATAAATTATTCCTGCATCATTATGAGGTATGGCGTAGAATGGATCTAATGCAGCGGCTTTTCTATAGTAGACCAAAGCCATCTCTATATCTCCAGACTGCTGCGCTTTATATCCTTCCGCCCTGTAGGTTCTAGACTCTTCTACAAATTCATCTCCACCAAAAACTATATTACCTAACAGGATAAATGTTACTACAAGAAGTATGCCTGGTTTAATCATTCCCTATCTCTCCAAATCCATAGATTCATAGTACTCTATTCTCTGCCTTGCCTTCCAGGCCCAAGGATCATCTTTCTCTTTAGCCAAACTTACTCTCTGTTTATAGTAGAATATTGCATCACTTACTATTCCCATTTTCTCATACAAGCGTCCAAGATTAAAGTAAGAAGCCAGAAAATCCTTATCTACCTCTATTGCTTTTTTGTAGCTATCCTCAGCAAGAGTATATAGTTTTTGTCTCTCATATGCAATAGCTAGATCATTGTGCATCTTTACATTGTAGGGGTCGAGATAGGCTGCTTTTTTGTAATAACTTATAGCTTTTTTCCAATCGTTCTTATCTTGAGCATCTCTTCCGTTTTTTTGATAGTTAAAAGCCTCCTCTTGGATCATTGTCTCTGTTCTATAGTTTTTACTGCATCCAAAATTAAATAGAACAGTTGATAGGATTATAAACACTGATAAGAACTTCATAGATTCTTTAATTGTGAGTAGGTTAGCATTTTAAATTTTATCTGTAAAGGCAAAATTCGTCCAGAAATATTCTTCCCTCTTTCTGGGTTGCGCTTCTTTCGTCAAATACTAAAAGCATCTCATAAGCTTCTGAATAATCAGCCTCCTCATTCATCTTATTTAACGGTATTATTACCTGTTGCCACTCAGATGTAACGCCATCAACATTAAAAGATGCTTGTTTACCCTGAATGTTTTTAATCTGGATTTCAAAGGTTGAGGTGCAACCATACTCTTCATCACCTTTAACGTAAAAAGAAAGATACTTCCAGCCCGTTAAATCTATTCTCTCAAGACGCATCCAGAGTCCGTTATATACAGGAGGGTAAGGCGAATCAACATCGTAATAGAGGGAGAGACTACAGCCTCGCCCACCATAGACTATTTGAGGATCAGTTGTAAAGTCCTCATTGCAAAACTGTGTCCTATCCCGCTCTGTTCTATTCCAGCCACCATAGTCACCGCTTATAAGATTAGGCTTCTCTCCTCTATCAAAATCAGCAATCTTTAAATATTCACAGAATAGCTGAGGCTGCCTAAGCATCAGTATTAAGACTAACAATTGTAATATTCTCTTCATATAAATAATCCTAATTTAAAGTAGACTGTATCGACATTATCATTAACATTAAAGTAGTCTGTATATCTATAGCCAAAGCGTAAATCTATTAATCCAGGCTTTCTAAGCATTAATTCACCTCTACCAGTTATATTGTCGAATGCGCTAAAGCTCAGTCCATTTCCATAGTCAAGGCCAACTGTGAGCTTAAAGTCTCGCAACAGCTCGATCTCCATCTCATTCTCCCAGGTCCAGCAAGAAGCAGATACAGTTTGAGCAGAGGCAGTTTCGGGGCTCTTTATCCTAGTATAATCGATATATGTCCAATCTGTTGTATAACTCAACTTTCCATTTATATTCCTCTGCACCTTTAAGCCTGTCTTCTTTGTCCACCAGGTATCGTGACTTGGAGAGTGCTGCTCTTTGCCCCAACTAAAGTGTGGAGTAATTCTTAAGAATTTTTTCTGATTATAGAGCTCAAATTCTAGTAAATAATCTCTTCCCCAGGCTTCTCTCTCAGACCAACCTTGATTCTCTGCTTGCTTATATTCACCATTCCAGTATTCGTACTCAAACTTTATCTTTAACCTACCAAGGCGTGAGATATGAGGTGATGTTTCAAATCCCACCAAATGGGATTCATAAGGTAGATATGCAGCCGGGTCATTTGTTCTATAAGACAACTCATCGCCATAACGCAATTTTAACTTTAGATAACCTAATTTCTTAAGGCGAGGAATGGTGTACTCCATCTGATAGTATCTTTTATTACGGTTGTCGTAATAGGTGTCATTTAAAGACCATATCTCCTTAGCTTTATAGACTCTCTTTACAGTCTCCTCATGGTTTATAAAAGTAAACTTGGGGAGCCATTCTCTGATATGCAAGATCACCTCTTCCCGGTAATATTCTTGCTTGTTGATCGATATATAGTCCCGTACCTGGTCATTTCTTCTCTGGTTAAACTCCTGAGCCTCCAGCATTAAGCTCTCTATTCCTACTCTCTGTTCATCGTACTTATATTCACCTCTTACCCCTATCCAAGGGTGGATCTTTAATCCTTCACGATCTTTAAAGTAGGGGATCCTGAAGGCTTTATGTTTTGAGTAGTAAGGGTCAAGTATTGTGTTTATTGTCGGGCCCAATCTTTCAGCCCCATAGACTTTGCGTGCATCTACGCTTATAAATTCTGCTATTATTGCATCCTCTGGATAATCGCTGTATTCTTCGGCTTTATATTTTTTCTTTGCAGGTTTTGTTATTTTAGGTAGAGATCTTACTTCTTCTTTCTTTGAGACCTTTATTAACGGTTTTCTCTCTACTTTAGTTATTAGCTCAGATCTATCACTCTTTTCGTCCACCCCTTTAGACGCTTCCTTAATCTCAACTTTTTCTTCTATTTTTAACTCTATAATTTTCTTTGGCTCTATGCTTTTTGCAACTTTTATCTCTTCTTTTTTTGGAGCTGCAAAAGGATATAACTTCTTTGCGCGAGCATAATACTCTTTAGCTAACTCTGGATCCTGACTTTTAACATCGTTACCTTTTGCGCTTAAAGTATAGGCGAGTTTTATTTTCCACTCTGGATAAGCCTCTCCTGCTTCTGCAAGAAAAGTTTTTAAAAGGAGTGGGCTAGATAACAGGGTGATAAAAATAACAGCTGTTATTTTTAATCTCTTCATTTTTTAATTATAGCATAAAATTTCATTTTTAGCATAGTTAGAATTTTATTATGTAGTATAACAATACCATAACCACTATTAGACTTAGTATATAAAAATCATTGAATTTAAGGAACTCTGAAATCTTTACAGCGGGAGAGAGGTCTTCTCTCTTGTATTCAATCTCTCTTGTCTTCTCTATTTCTGCTATCCCTTTCCTGTTGCTGTCTCTATCCGACTTGTTCTCTTTAACCAAATCTTTGTACTTTTCAAGCTCTTGCTGTGAGAATCGGATAAACTTACCGGCAATCTTGTAGTGCGGAATCTTATACTCATCTATTAAACCTTGAAATATATCATCCTCAATCTTAAGAAATGCGGCTGACTCGCTGAAAGTTAAAAGCTTATCCATTGTTTTTAAAATTAAGAAACTTTTTCTTTGGAAAGCCAGTTTTCAACCTCTTTTCTATCAAAGAGATATTTAGACCCCTCTCTCATAACAGGTATCTTGTTATCTTCTACCCAGTTAAGAAGAGTCTCTCTGTCAACCTTAAGATAAGCTGCCATCTCTTCAAGCGTCAGAAACTTTGCTTTTTCAGATCTCATTATGCATTCACCGTTTAATATTGCCCCCTCTTCTACAACCAAGACAGGGGTCTTAATCTCACCTTTAACATTAGCAGGTGATATTAGAGTCAATCTTTTAAGGGCAATTATATTACCCTCTACTTTACCTGCGATTGTAATATCTTCACCGATTATCTCTGCACCTACATAAGCATCCTTTCCCACTATCAGTGTACCTTTCGTGTCAAGTTTGCCTTGAAAATTTCCGTTTATAGTAAGGTTTACAGAGTCTTTAAAGGTAAGCTCTCCCTGCATTGTAGCATTGACTTCTAAGACTTTATCATCACCTTTCTTTTTAATAGCCATATTACACCTCCCTTATATCCAGTTTATTGATTTTATTCCTGCTATCCTAACTAGATCGTTTTTAATATTTTCAGTATATCTGCCTAAAATCTTTAAGTTGAATTCTATTAGGCAGCTATCTTCTTGATCAGATAGAGTTTTAATGCTGAAATCTTTTATTTCGCTCCTATATTCAGCTAGTATCAACCTAACCTCCTGAAGTATTTTTAAGTCTTTCGAGCCTTCTATCTGCAGAGTTTTAAAGGCGGAGCTTCTTAAGATGTTTCTTTCAAAGTCGGGGAGGAAAAATAAGACCCCTAGTATTATTGCGGTTGTCACTATTGCCAAAATGTATCCGCCAGAACCTACTGCAAGTCCTATTCCAGCAACAGCCCAAAGAGACGCTGCTGTAGTTAAACCGCGTATTGAGGCTTTAAAGCGTATTATTGTTCCTGCCCCCAGAAAACCTATTCCGCTTATAACTTGCGCTGCTATTCTGGATGGGTCTGCAGAGGCACCATAGAGTTTGTGCATATTTATAGATATGATCATCATAAGAGCAGAGCCTACTCCAACCAGTATATGGGTTCTGAAGCCAGCAGCTCTTCCGTGCTGCTCTCTCTCAAGACCAATCAATCCTGAGAGTATCAATGCCAGTAGTATTTTAAAGATATCGGTTAAGTCCATCTCTCTCCAAATATCGAATAAGGTTCAAAATTTAAATCAGCTCCTATTCCTTTGTTCTTATTATACAGTTGGTAAGCAAAACCTGCAACCATTCCTGCATTATCTGATGAATATTTTTTATCAGTCAGATATACGTCTGTCTCTAGATTTTCCAGCAGCTCTCTCAATCTATTGTTAGCTGTTACTCCTCCGCCGGCAATAATCCTTTTAAGCTTAAAATCAACTAAAGCCTGCTCTGCCTTAAAAAGTAAGGATTTAAAAGCTGCCTCCTGGAATCCATAACATATTTCATCAATGTCAGAATCTTTAAGTTCATCTTGTTTCTTTAGATGGTAGAGTACCGCGGTCTTAAGGCCGCTATAACTTAAGTCATAACCATCTTTTACCTTTGGCGGGGTAAAAGTAATATCTCTTTTTTTTGCTCTCTTTGCCCTTCTCTCTACCTCTGGACCTCCAGGGAAACCGAGCCCGAGCATTTTGGCAACCTTATCGAAGGATTCACCTAAGGCATCATCTCTAGTTTTTCCAATTAATTTAAAATCGCAAAAACCTTTGACTATAAATAGACTTGTATGACCGCCTGAAATAGCAAGTCCTAAGTAAGGAAACTCTATCTCTGCTTGACTTAAATAGGGTGAATATAGATGGGCTAGAATATGATCTACAGGTATCAGCGGCAGACCTAACCCATAGGCAATAGATTTTGCAAATGTGATACCTACCATAAGTGAGCCTATTAATCCCGGCCCCTGCGTAACAGCCAGAGCATCTATTTTGGATAGACCTACCCCTGATTTAGAGAGTGCCTCTTTGAAGGCAGGAAGTATTACCTCTACATGGTGACGTGTTGCTATCTCAGGCACTATTCCTCCATACTTTTTATGCAGCCCTACGCTAGAAGCTATAATATTTGATTCGACAATATTACCGTCTTTAACAACGGCTATTGATGTCTCATCACATGAAGTCTCTATGCCCAGTATTCTCATCTTAGCTCCGACAATTTAACCGGGTAAGTGCTCTCTTTTATTTCGGCTAACATACTCAATATGGTTTTAAGTGTTGTCTCCCTATCATGACCTATTGCTATTGCAAAACCTTTCCGTTTTGCCAAACGTATAGCCTCTCTAATCTGCTTTTTAATATACCCACTATCTTCAATATTATCTATAAAAACATCTCTTTGAAAACATTTTAAATTTAGCTCTTTTGCTACCTCTAGACTTTTAGAGTCTGACACTACGCGGCTATCCAAAAAATAGAGACCTCTCTCTTTAAGAATCTTTAAGATAGTAGTCATCTTTTCTTTATCTCTGCATAAAGATGAGCCCATGTGGTTGTTTGCCCCCTTGACATCTCTTAATTCATTTAGAAAGCCATTCAGCTCTTCTATTATATTTTCATCCGAGGTTGTGCTTTTAATCGTGAATTTCTCAAGGTGTTTCTCTATTTTTTTGCTTTTAACAGGCTCCATTGGTAGGTGAAGGAGTACCTCATGGCCGCTCTTCTTGGCTATCAAGCTTATGCTCTTTGAATACTGTAGATTAGGGAGTATTGATATATTTAGAGGCAGTTCGATTTCTTTTAAGTAATGGAGAGTCTTATTACTATATCCAAAGTCATCGAGCACTATAACTAAGCAGCCCTTATCTTTTTTGATTAATTTAATATTATATAAAGGCATTTTTTTAAATAATACGCTGTATTCCGCATCACTAGGCAGCCCACCTCTTTCTATGAGTAGAAAACCTTCTCTCTCTAGTATGCTCTTCAGTTCTTCTCGAAATGCATAGAAAGGGAAATCAGGAGGTACTTCATATATCCTCTCTATAAGCAGATATTTGGAGCCAAATTTTTTATAAATATCTTTAGACTCTTTTTTTAATGCATAATTGTCAATACCGAAACTGCCTAAGTAATTCTTTAGGTGGGATTCAATTCTCTCTGTTTTCTTAATATGATCATAAGGCAAGAGATAAAATGTAGAGATTGTAATAAATAATGCAATTAACAGCTTTAAAGAGAGTCTCATTAAGATTCAGAGAGCATCTTATTGTACTTGACTAACCCTTTCATTATATTTATTGCTTGCTCAAGCTCAAAGTCCAGCTTATCTTCTTTTTCTTCGAGCGATATCTCTTCTTTTCCTTCTTCAATATCTTCAAACATAGTTTCGGTATCTAATTCGGATGAGGCATCTTCAAGCAGAGCTTTGATTCTTTTTTTATCTATCTTAACATCAGGCTCTACTCCCTTTTCGTGTATCAAATTTCCGCTCGGAGTATAATAATGGGCTGTTGTCAGCCTTACTGCTGAATTATCCTTTAAAGGTATAATTGTCTGTACAGAGGCTTTTCCAAACGAAGTCTGACCTATAATCAAGCCTCTGTTATTATCTTTTATTGCCCCAGCAAGAATCTCAGAACCACTTGCACTGCCTTTATTTATAAGAACGATTAGAGGTGCTTTTATGAAGCTTCCTCCGCCGGAGTGAAACCTCATATCCTGTTTAGCATTTCTACCTTGAGTATAAACCACTAGATCCCCTTTGGGTAGAAACTCACTCGTTATAGCTACTGCTATATCAAGAAGTCCGCCGGGATTATTTCTTAGATCAACTATCAGGCCTTCGATTTTTTTATCTTTAAAGCTCTTTAGTGCTTTTTTAAAATCAGGCAATGTATTCTCTTGAAACTCAAGAATCTTAATATAGCCTATATCGTCATTTATAACCCTAACCTCTTTAACGCTCTCTATCTTTACAATATCCCTTATGATTTTAAAACCTATTAACCGTTGTTCACTCTCTCTTAATACCGTAATAGCAACCTCTGTTTTGGGCTTGCCTCTTAATTTTTTGACAGCCTCCATGAGAGTAATTCCTTTCGTGCTCTCATCTCCTATCTTTACTATTCTATCCCCAGCCTGTAGGCCTGCTTCATATCCTGGCGTACCTTCAAGAGGTGATATTATAGTAAGCACTCCGGTCTTTATGGCGATCACTATTCCTATTCCTCCAAATTCACCTTCGGTTTCCACTCTTAACTCTTGATAGAGATCAGGCTCTAAAAACTGACTATAAGGGTCTAGTGCTCCCAACATCCCCTGAAGCGCTCCATAGATTATATCCTTCGGCGTTTCTTCCTCTACGTACTCTTGCTGAATAAGGGCTATGACGTCAGAAAAGACCTCAAGATTTGAATAGAGATCTTGATCGTTGCTTTTACTTGGCTTGTTGATGTCGACATCCAATGAATAGCTTGGGATATTATGCAAAGTTATTGAGATAGCTATTGCAATAACAATTAAAAATAAAACCCTCTTCATGTCAGGCCTCCCAGTTCTCGGTTTAATAGTTTATTGGCTATTCCAGGGTTTGCTTTCCCTTTCGTTGCCTTCATAATCTGTCCTATAAGAAATTTTATTGCCTCTCTCCTGCCGCTTTTAAAATCTTCAACAGCCCCGGGATTTTCTCTTATGATCCGGGCTACTATATCTTGAATATCAGATTCTTTGTTTATCTGTGTTAGGTTCTCTTTTTCAATTATAACCGAAGGGTCGAGATCTCTCTTTATAAGTTCAGGCAAGATGCTCCTTGCTATCTTTATAGATAGCTCTTTTTTTTCTATCATATTAAGTAATTTAGCACAATTTAAAGCAGAAAGCTTTATCTCTTTAAAGCCTATTTTGTGTTCATTAGCTACCCCTATTATATCAGATGTTATGAAATTGCAGATCAGCTTAGGGTTATCGCAGACCTTTAAAACCTCTTCGAAATAATCTCCAACACTCTTATCTTTTACCAGTAATTCGGTATCATAATCACTCAAACTGTATTTATTTTTAAACCTCTCTCTTCTCTTTTGCGGCAACTCCGGTAATTCTTTTTTAATACTATTATTTAGCTCCTTGGATATTTCGTATTTAACTAGATCAGGCTCAGGGAAATACCTGTAATCATGAACATCTTCTTTGCTTCTCATCGCAATTGTCATCTGTCTTCTCTCATCCCAAAGGCGAGTCTCATGAACAACCTCTTCACTGTTTTCAAGCACGATTCTCTGTCTATCTATTTCATGTTCCAGAGCTTGCCTGATACCCCGAAATGTGTTCATGTTTTTTAACTCTATCTTCCTTCCTAACTCTTTTGCGCCTTCTGCAGCTAGAGATATATTTGAATCGCACCTTAAACTTCCTTCTTCCATGTTGCAATCAGATATACCAAGATAGAGCACAGTAGTTCTAAGCTCCTGAAGAAAGTCATATGCTTCTTGAGGTGAATGTATGTCGGGTTCAGTTACAATCTCTATCAGCGGAACTCCTGTTCTATTGTAGTCGACAAAACTTCTCTTATTATCTTCTGAGTGCATTAATTTTCCGGCATCCTCTTCCATGTGAATACGGTTGATGTGAATATCTCTACCGTTAATATTTAGAAATCCATCCTTGCCCACCGGAAAACTATATTGAGATATTTGGTAATTTTTGGGTAGATCTGGATAGTAGTAGTTCTTTCTGTCAAAACTGACATACTCAGAGATAGCACAGTTTAAGGCCAAGGCAGCTTTTATAGCATAATGAAAAGCTCGCTGATTTAAGACCGGCAATGCTCCAGGAAGACCAAGACAGACGGGACAGGTATGTGTGTTAGGATCTTTTGTGTATGCTGTAGAGCAAGAGCAAAATATCTTTGTTTTGCTTCCAAGATGGATGTGTATCTCAAGCCCTATTGTGGTTTTATATTTCATAGTCCGCTATAAGCTCTTTCTACTCCATAAGCTATGTTTAATAATTTCTGTTCTTGAAAATAATCAGCCATTATCTGAAGTCCTAAAGGAAGGCCTTCACTGTTTTTACCTACAGGCATTGATATCGCAGGTATTCCAGCCAGATTGGCCGGAATCGTAAAAATATCAGAGAGATACATTTTAAGAGGATCTTCTGTTCTCTCCCCCAACTTGAAAGCAGCCGTAGGAGAGGTTGGAGATATAATGCAGTCATATCTCTTAAAAGCTTCCTGAAAATCTCTCTTTATAAGAGTCCTTACCTTAGCTGCTCTTAGATAGTAGGCATCATAATACCCGCTTGATAATGAATATGTTCCTAGGATTATTCTTCTTTTTGCCTCTTCTCCAAAGCCTTTTGACTTTGTTGCTAAATACATCTTGATCATTGGATTTACCATCTCTTTTATCCAGCCTGCGCTCTCGACTCTTAAGCCGTACTCTACTCCATCATAGCGGGCCAGGTTTGAGCTCGCTTCAGAAGGAGCTATAATGTAATAAGTGCTTACTGCATATTCAGTATGGGGCAAGCTTATCCTGTCTACGGTAGCCCCCTCTTTTTTCAATAACTCTAACACTTCATCGATTCTATCTTGAACTTCACCATCTATCCCCTCAGGGAAATACTCATTCGGTATTGCTATCTTTATGCCTTTGAGCACAGGTTCTAAATTTTTACTATATTCTGGCTTCTGCTCACTAGAAGAGGTTGAATCTTTTGGGTCATAACCTGATATTGCCTCCAGAAGCAGAGCAGTATCTTTAACATCTCTTGTTAAAGGGCCGACTTGATCTAGGCTAGATGCAAATGCTATCAAACCGTAACGGGATACCCTGCCGTAGGTAGGCTTTAACCCTACCACTCCGCATAGGGATGCAGGTTGGCGTATCGAGCCTCCGGTATCACTTCCCAGTGCCCAGAGAGCTTCTTCAGCTCCAACCGCTGCAGCAGAACCTCCAGAAGAACCGCCTGGAACTCTAGAGAGATCGTGAGGGTTCTTTGTAGCGCCATAGCAGGAAGTCTCACAAGAAGAGCCAAAGGCAAACTCATCCATGTTTGTTTTTCCTAATAATATTGCTCCATTACTTTTGAGATTTTCAATTACGGTTGCATTATAAGGAGGTTTAAAACCCTCTAAGATCTTAGAACTACAAGTCGTGGGTTCATCTTTGACACAGAGATTATCTTTTATTGCAACAGGTAATCCTTTAAGTGCTAGATCGCTATCATCCCCATCTAATCTCTTTGCTTCTTCAATGGCGCAATCCTTATTTATTGATACATAAGCATTTATATTCTTATCAGTCTGTTCTATCTTGTTTAAGTAGGACTCAACAACCTCTTTGATTTTAACCTCTTTTCTATCTATGAGGTCTTTGAGTTTATACGCACTGAGTTCTGTAAGATTCATCTTAATAGACTTTGGGTACTGAGAAAAAATTACCTTCTCTATCCGGGGCGTTTTGAAGTACCTCTTCTACTGAAAGCGACGGCTTCTCAATGTCTTTACGCAGCATATTTTTAAGCTCTAAGACGTGGAAGGTAGGCTCTACATCTTTAACGTCTAGTTCTTTTAATTTATCAATATAGCTCAGTATATTCTCTATCTGCTGCAAGTACTGCTCTATCTCTTCATCACTTAAATATAATCGGGCCAGATAAGCTGTATGAGCTACAATATCTTTAGAAATTTGCATAGCACTTGTATATCACAGGGGGGTAAAAAAATCAAGAATAGTATTTTAAAACATAGAGCTGTCAGTCTTCAGAATGCGCATATACCAAAGAGAAGGCATTGAAAATAGCCTCTTGTAGAAGTGGAACATCCTCAGCATAAGTAAAGATAGGTGAAGGAGTAATGTGGAATATAGGTTTTACATCATTTTCTATCAGCAGTTCAGCCATTTCATTTAAATAGCTTACTACTTGGTCTAAAGGAATTCTATGGCGAGGGGCTAATCTGTTTGAAAAAGAGTCTAAATCAATACTGACAACAATAGTCTCTCCTTTATATTGATCCCAAGGCACTTCATTAAGG
Source organism: Candidatus Kaelpia aquatica (assembly GCA_030765335.1). Classification (NCBI taxonomy): domain Bacteria; kingdom Pseudomonadati; phylum Candidatus Omnitrophota; genus Candidatus Kaelpia; species Candidatus Kaelpia aquatica. The sequence goes on from JAVCCU010000020.1 coordinate 20,109, forward strand.
CTTGAAATATGAGCTGCAATATCCTTTCTATAAGGTGTGACTTCAACCCAGGGAGGAACAAGCCAATAGGCATCACTTATGCACTCTTGTTCCTTTCCCAGTCTAACCCAGTTTCCAGAGTGAAGATCAGTGGTGTCTTGGTAGGTCTCAGTAGTATCTCTATAGTCTCTGTGAGCATCTAAGTTGATGACAACGACATTTTTTAATCCTTGTTCTTGCAGCCAAAGAACTAAGCCCTGATGTTCATCTGTAATAACAGCGGGTATAGGAATTTCACGCATGCCCGATTGCTCTGTCGCTATCAGCCCATGTGCGCCAACACTATATTTCAATAATTCATAAAGTAAATTTATTTTGGGATTAAAAACATCGAGGACTGATGATACATCTTTTACTCTACGTGCAAAAGCGTTGGAACACATAGATAACAACACTATGGTTATAAAAATATTTTTTTTCCACATTATTACACCCCGTTACAGTAAGCATACCATAATTTAAACTAAATATTACTGCAGGTGCTATTTTTTAAAAAGCAAATATAGATATTTAATGCAGGATATTATTATATATCTTAAGTTCTCTTTGAACTTGTTCGATTCTTTCATCTAAATAAGGGTGTGTTTTTAGATAGTATCTTTTAATTGGTGAATCAAATTGAAATTTTTGTATTTTTTTTAATAGCGATATCATTCCTTGAGGGTTAAAACCGGCTTCCTGGAGATATTTTAAAGCCAATCTATCTGCCTCAAACTCTCTCTCTTTGCTATAAGCAAGGAGCAGCAGTATCATGGCAACTTGACTGTTTTTAGCAGTACGTGCATCAGGTGAACTTGTACCCATCATTATAAATAAAGCCTGAGTGCCTATTGCTTCCTGAAGTTTAAGAATGTTGTGCCTTAAAACAATATGTGATAGCTCATGAGCAAGTACTGCAGCTACTTCATCTTCTCCTTCCAGCATATCAATAAGAACTTTGTTGATATAAATATAGCCTCCCGGCAATGCAAAAGCATTAGGGCCTTTATCAGAAGATCCTTCATCATGATTACTTTCTTCTTCATCTATTACATTAAAATAATATACCAGTCCTTTTCGGTCACAATGTTCGACAAGTTTATAACCTATCTTATTAACAACATCTTTTAAGCGGGGGTCTTTCATTATTTCAAACTCTTCTTCAACCCGCAGAGAAATCTTTTTACCCAGCTTAATTTCTTTCTCTTCCGAGATAAAATTAAGATTTTCTTTGCCGGTAAGTATATTGTAATTTACTCTAGTGCAGCCTGATGTGAATAATAATAATAAGAATCCCAATAGAAGGAAGGTTCTCTTGAAACAGAGTGTCATTTTTTTCTTAATTCTAGGAGTATCTCTGCCAGTATCTGCTCTATTCTACCTAATGCCTCAATCTGCTTTTTCTGCCCCTCTTCTTGCTCTCTTTGAACATTTTTGGCCTCTTGAGCAAGCTTCATCATGTCAGGAAAGTCCTTGAATCCCATAAAATTATCCTCCCTTCTTAGCGGTATACTTTTTCTATTTTAAGCTGCTGGTTATTGAACTCGATTATCTTGAATCTCATACCCCGGACAGTTATTAGATCTGGTTCTGGAAATTTCATCAATATAGCATTACCCCCTTCTAAACACGTAAGCAGCAATGTTTTTCTATTACCTGAATACTCATAACCAGAATAATAGAGATCCTCACCCATATTGGATAATATTTTCTCACCCGCACTGAAAGTATAGGTTTTGGTTGGCTCTGATACAGCTGAGAAGACCCCTTTTAAAACATTATCAAAGTCGGAGCCGTAAAGCACGGTGCTTATTGTTAAAAATAGAACCAACACCATTAAAATTAAAGATTTTCTCTTCATAGCCTGCTCCTTTTTAAATAAAGATATCCTTAAATAATATCCGTAAGAGTATGTTTTTGGAGCTCTTCCCTGTTTAAGATACCTTGCATTATCTGGGTAGCTTGTTTGCTATCTGAGTGAATCTCTTGAGGCAGAAATACCTCGGTCAATTTTATATTACAGGGATTTTTTATAAAATAGAGCTCATTCTCTTTCTTTTTTAATATCTTATGTTGTTCTAAATAGTTTATCAGTCTTACTATCTTGCTCTTTTGAAGATTAAATTCTGAAAGGATAATCTCATAGTCAAGAGGGAACTTACCGTCTTGAAACCTCTGAACGATAAATTTAAGGAAATTATAGAGCTCATTAAATTCAAGCAATGAATCTTCATCTTTTCCAGAAATATCTTTAAGATTCTTTCGGTTCTGAAACACAAAACCCAACTCTGCCCCATAGAGTATTACCACCCAACTAAAATATATCCAAACAATAAATATTGGAACACTAGCAAAGGTCCCATAGATTGCATTATATTTTGTAATTCCTATTTGAAACTGAATATAGGCCCATTGAAATATCTGCCATATTGTACCCGCTATTATTCCAGATATTACTCCTGAGGTCAGGTTTACTTTAATATTTGGCATAAACATATAGAATATTGATAGTGCCATCCAGATACTTATAAAAGGTAAGAACCTGATGAAGTTCAAGTAAACGTTGTTCAATAAATCGTTCTGAAGCAGGCTTTGAATAAGAGCATTAGAGCTCAAGCTTGCTGTAAATGTAAAAGTTACAAATACAAATATCGGGCAGAGCACTACGATTGTTAAGTAATCAGATATTTTTCTTGTTATCCTGCGAGCAGAATCTACGTTCCATACAGCGTTAAATACTTCCTCTATTGAACCTAAGAGCCTTACCATAGCAAGAAGCAAGACGACAATACCTACAGTTCCAAGGTTCTTAAGATTTGTATTCTCTATATATTGTAAAATTTTAAGAAAGATATCCTGTTTTCCTAGAGCAATCTTATGGATAACGATATCCTGGAAGTAGTTCTGGATACCCAACCCTTTTGATATCGCAAATATTAAGGCTAAAAAAGGTATTAATGTGAGAATAGTGATAAAAGATAGCGCTGCTGCATGTAGTTTACATTTATCCTGATTAAAATTATAGACTACGCTCTTTAAGAAGAGAAAAAAAGTCTTTAAAGCTTCTTTTATTCTTTTAATCATAACCCTTTACTTCTATATTTTTTTAATTTTTTCCAGAATATTTTTATCAACATTGAATGAGTTCTCTTGAGATGGAAAAGAACCATTTAAAACATCTGAACTAAAACTCTTTAATGCCCCCAATATCTCCTCTTCTAAATTAAGATACTCTTTTACAAATTTCCTCTTTACATCTTCTCCTATTCCAAGCATGTCGTGTATTACCAGAACTTGACCATCGCAATGCTTGCCTGCTCCAATGCCTATAGTAGGGACTGAAACAGCCTCTGTTATTATCTCTGCCAACTGCTGGGGAATACACTCTAGGATAATTGCAAAGCAGCCCAGCTTGTCCAGAAGCAGGCTATCTTTATATATTTTCTCTGCTGAAGATGGTTCTCTACCTTGAACCTTATAACCTCCTAAAACAACGGCTGTCTGAGGAGTCAGACCAATGTGGCCTAAAACAGGTATCCCGGCTTTAACTAGAGCCTCTATTCTGTCTCTTACTGCCTCTGCACCTTCCAGTTTTACGGCATCAGCTCCTGATTCTTTAATAAACCTTCCTCCATTACGCAACGCTTCTTCATTTGAGGTTTGATAAGACATAAAAGGCATATCGGCTATCAAGAAAATGTTCTTTGCTCCTCTTCGAACTGCTTTTGTGTGATGCAGCATCTCATCCATTGTGACAGGAAGCGTTGAATCGTACCCCAATACCACATTACCGAGAGAGTCCCCTACTAAAACAATGTCAATCCCTGCTTTCTCTATCAGCCTCGCAGTTGGATAATCATAGGCTGTGAGCATTGTGATCTTCTCTCTGCGCTCTTTTTTCTCTTTTATCTGAGGTATAGTTAATTTAGCCATCTCTCTTTTATGATCCTCCTTTTTTTAAGGGCATTCTTAAGCCAGGAGATATCTTTTATGAGGTATAGTATACATAAGGGGTTAATTGAAATCAAGAGAATCAGAAGATAGCTATCGTAGAGCAAGACGCAAGGCAGGTGCTTCATGTAATCACCCAGAGTCTCATTCTTTATCAACGTTGCATACCTATTCTTTAGATACTGCACCTTTAAGTCATCATTGAGGTTTAAAAACCCAAAGCGGGATTTTTTTCTCCAGCCTGTCACTCCCCGATAGTGAAAAGCAATAGCACTGGGCTTAAAATACGATCTCCAGCCCCTGTTCTTACCTCTCCAATTTAGATCTAAATCTTCCAAGTAGGCCTTGTAAGTCTGGTCAAAATATTCATTCTCTATCTCTATATCCTCTAGCATCTCTCTTCTGTAACAAGCAACTGCTCCTCCCACTCCCCAAACATATCCTTCACTATAGTTGTTAGAGTCTTTTTCTTTATAACCTCTCTCATAGCCGCGTCTAGTACGTGTTAATATCTGACCTGTTGAGTCTATAAGTCTTGTGGTCGGGTTTATAAGTTTGCCAGTTGCAGAGCCTATACGCTTATCCTTTTGAAAGACTGAAGTCACTTCTTTAATATAATCTCTACCTAAGATAACATCATTATTCATACAGAGTATAAGATCAGCATTAGCAAGCCTTATGCCCTGATTGTAAGGAGTTGCTAGAAACATGTTCTCTCGGTTTTTAACTATCTTTGCTTCTGGAAATTCTTGTTCGACCATCTCAATAGAACCGTCAGAGGAATCATTATCTATAACTATAATCTCAATATTGCTATAACTTTGATTTAAAACTGATTTAAGACAGTAGTAGAGATACTCTTTTCTGTTGTAATTTACCACTATAACTGAGATAGATTTTTTCATAGATTATCTTGCTTTAAAGAGTTTAAAGTAAGAGAGTTCTGTTTTAATACGCCTTAACAGTTTCTCAATCAAGAGCTTCAAGCCATAACGTTTATAACGTTTAGCTACAAAATCAAGCGGGTGCTCTCTCATTTTATTTATAAAGAAAAGATGGTCTCTTTTTGCAATAGCCATTTTTAATGATCTTTCTATCTCTTTTTTTCCGTAATCGGGATAGTTTAAGATAGCTGGGCCTCCTCCGTCAAAAGAGTGAGGATCGTTATCTGTAATAAAACCTCTCTCTTTTGCCCAATCATAGAAGGGGGTACCCGGTTGAGGCGTAGCCAGAGATATCTGCACATTATCCACCAAATCCTGTTTTATAATATGAGATATAAAGTCTATTGTCTGGCCATCTTTTTTAATATTTGAACCAGGCAATCCAAGCATAAAAGTAGTGTAGGTCTTCAGCTCTATCTCTTTAGCGTAGCTTAAAGTAGTAAGTACCTCATTGATTGAGACAGGTTTAGCTATCGATGAGGCCAATTCTTCAGAAGCTGTCTCTATTCCGAAGCGAACCTTGTAATACCCTGCTGCTTTCATATGATCCATGCTCTCTCTATCTAAGAATCTCAAATCGCACATAGCTTCGTATTTTAAGTTATTTAATCCTGAACTTATAATCGCTGACATTAGCTTTTTAGTAAAGTTTTTGCTTGAATTATGAGACTCTTCATCAAAAAAAATGCCCTCAAGCTGGGGATAGCTATTTTTTAAATACTCTATCTCAGATATAATGTCACCTACTTCGCGAAACCTTTGTTTAGGCTGGTTGTAATACATATTTCTTGCGACACAGAAAGAGCAGTTTCCATAGCAGCCGCGGCTGGCATAGGCCTGAATCTCAAGATATTCCGAACTTGGCTCACCGGGGCTGCCGTATTCAATCCTCTTTACATCTTCATCTTCTGGCCAAGGCAGCTTTGCTATATCCATCAATAGTCTGCGTTGATTCGGATAGAGTCCGGCTATAGAACTATCTTCAGCTACTAAGAACTCAAGTAATGTCTCTTCATACTCTCCAATAGCTACATAGTCTACACCTTTAGAGATGAGATCTTGGGGAAAAGCTGTAGCATGTTGGCCAACAAATACTATCTTAGTCTGAATCATCTTCTTTAAGCTCTTTCCAACCCAAAGATTCTCAGATATTGTCCGCGTAGCACTCTCTATTATTAGCCAGTCCGGATTCTCTTCTAAGATATTACTCAAAGTCTCTTCCTTGTTCCACCTCTTAAGGCAAGGGTCTATGAGCTTGATTTTATAAGGGGTGCTCTTCTTAAGTAAGGCAGCTGCATAAGCAAGCTCCCAAGGATAATAGTTAAACCAAGACGATAGTTCTTTTACTCCTTCAGACCATCTAGAAGGAGAGTGTATTATAAAGCGCCCTAGATCATCTTTACCCACGGAGTTCATAAGCACTATCTTTTTACTCATAGCTCTCTATCTAATATTGATATTAGCTTTTGAGTCTGCCTGCGATCAGAATAATTTAACACCACACTCTCTCTGGCTGATCTTGAGATCCGAGAATAAAGTTCACTATCTTCTAATATCATCTCTATCTTATATTTAAAATCATTCTCATCTTTAGCAAGTAAGCCGTTCTCTCCGTCTTTGATTATGCTTTTAACCTCACCAAACGATGTTGCAATAACAGGTATACCTTTACTCATAAACTCTATTATTTTTACCGGAAATTTAGCCTCTGTAAATCTACTCTTCACCTTAAGGGGGAACAACCCTAGGCTTATATTTTCAAGGTACTTAGGAATCATGGAACCCTCTATCCAGCCTCTGTAGATAATATTTCTAAGCTCTAATCTCTTAGATTCTGCTGTAATCCTACTCTTGTAGTGACCGTCTCCTACCACCTCAAGTGTAAGATCAGGTAAATCTTTCATTATCTTAAAGAGATACTTTAGGTTGATATAATCTTCCTCTCTGAACATTGTTCCCACCCAGGCTAAAGTCTTAGATAAGGCAGTCTTCTCTGTTGTAGGTTTAAACAGTTCAATATCTATTCCTGGAGCAAGATAATAGCTTTTTGGTGTAATAGTAGTTATATAGTCTTGTAGATAATGGCTTCCGCTTATACAAAGAGCCGCCTTTCTTGCTGTCTTTCTGAATAGAAATTCTGCTTTTGACCTTGGGAATATACCCTTAAAATAATCGATATTCTCCCTAAACTCCCAGTCATCTATATCGTATATAAATTTTATCCTATTTTTAAGGCAAAATAGCAGCGGAGCTAGGGAGTGATAATTAAAACGCTGAATTACAAAGAGAGGACATCTATATTGTTTAAACCTGAGGTAAGCCTTTAAATTATAACTTATCTTATCGATTATTGAGAGATACTGCTCTAAGATGCCTGAATAAGCTCCAAGATCTGCAGCGTAGGATAGAACATCGGCCCTATATCCGTTCTCTTTTAATATCTTTGTGAAATTATAAGCTCTATACTTTGCTCCAGGGAGATTGGGAGATTCTCTTGTTATAAATACCAGCTCATAGTCTTTTAAGCTCATAACCCTTAAGGACTCTTCTGTATATATTTATAATATTATCTGCACTCCAGCTCCAATTGTATCTCTCAAGAGCCCTTCTTCTTGCTAGGACACCCATCTTTGCTCTTAGATCCGGCCTAGAGAGAAGCTCACTTATTCCGCCTGCTAAGATAATATGGTTACCGGGCTCTACTAATACACCAACCCCTCCGATCATATTTCTAACCTCACCCACATTGCTGGCAACTATAGCCTTACCTGAAGAGAGATATTCGGCAAGCTTTAAAGGGCTCTTACATATTGTGATATCATTTTTAGCAAAACAACCTACGCAGGCATCGGCTGCTGCTATATATCTTTTCATTTGGTTATGAGGAAGAGAGTCAGTAAATATGATCCTATCTGAGAGCCCAAACTCTCTTGCCATGTTTTTAAGCTCTTCTAATCTATAGCCTCCTCCAACAATAAAGAACATCGTTGTCGGATGCCACTGAATAACAAGCTTTGCAGCATGAATCAATAGTTCAGCATATTGGGCACCATGCAATTGACCAAGATATAAGACTATGGGCCCATCAATACGATACTCTCTTCTGGTCTCTTCTCCTGAATTCTCAGGCTTAAACTCTTCTGGGTCCGCTCCTACGGGAGCAGCTGTAATCCTCTTTTTGGATACAGAGTAACCATCTGTTGCAAGCTGGGCAAGTCTTTGACTAGAGAGAGAGATAGAGTCCACAAACTTTGGCAGCGCTCTTTCAAGCATCCAGATATACAGTCCTATAACTGGAGAGGCCGGTCTTCCGTAAAAATATATTTTTGTTTCCCAATCGTCCCAATCATAATGTAAGGGTTTATTTTTTATCCAGGCTGCTATTACAGCTGGGATAGAGCAATAGTGAAAACATTTTTGGAAATGAACAATATCTGCCCATTCAACTTCATCTATAAGCCTCTTGATATTTTTAAAAAATATCCCCAACCCCCTCCTTCTGTCTAAAGTTATTATGCTGATGTTATTATGGCTAAACGGTGAGCTCTTAAGGTCTTTATGGCTAAGCGGGAAATAGGCTATTCTTATTTCATGGCCGCTCTTCTTGAACTCTTTAGCTATAGCCTTTATTCTTATCGTCCAGGGTTCACTTAAATGGAAAATGTCATGCGGGTGCAGCATTAATATCTTCATATATATCAGCTTCCGGGGAAGATTATTATTCTCCTTATCTTTTTTAAAATCCAAAGATATGTCTCTGCTGCCAAAGTTAGAACTATTATCAAAATCAGATAAGGCAACTTTAAGATTCGTTTTCTTGGAATTAAAGCCTCTCCTGAGAAATCTTTTCTCTGCTTAGGAAGGTGTTGAATCCTGTTTACAAGAACCTCCAGTCTAGAGATGTCGACTTTATCCTCTTTCTGCTGCTTGCCCTCATCTAGGTTTGTCTCCATAACCTTAAAACCCAGCTCTTCTGCCAGCTTCAAGAGAGACTCTCCCCTCTCTCTTCTTAAAGTATAATTATTACCATCTTCTGTTTCCCAGAGATAGTGCCAGTTATCATCGGGTAAAGAATTTATTTTAAACTCAGAGTAATTTTTATATAAATCCGTACCGGCTATAAGGTGAAGAGTATTAATCGACTTAAGAGTATTAATATACTCTCTGTTGCGTCTGAGGAAATCTGCTGTTTTCTGAAATTCAGCCTCATCTTCAGATGGAAAACCTATCATGACAAAGAGCTCTGTCTCCATGCCTGCAAGAGATGCTTTTCTCAAGAAATCTTCAGCTGTCTTAACATCATATGACTTACGCATTCTCTTTAAGACTTTATCAGAGCCGCTCTCTAGTCCAATCTGGAGCTTTACACACCCAGCTTCTTTCATCTTTTCAAGAAGGGTAATCTCCATATCCTTTCTAGGCATAGCTTCGCCTGTCCACTCTATTTTAAGTCCATCCTCTATGATCTTATTGCAAAGCTGCTCTAAGATTTGAGGTTTTCCATTTAAGAGCGGATCACAGACCGTAAAATTACTTATACCATTGATATCTTTGTGGTATTTTAACTCTTGGAATATATGCTCTGCAGAGCGCGAACGGTAGCCTTTTATAAGCTCATGATTGATGCAGAAAGCACAATTTCCTACGCAGCCTCTAGACCACTCCAAAATAAGAGATTTCCCCGGATAAAGATTCAGATCAAAATCTTCATAGCTAGGATAGGATATGCTATCTAAATCTTTTATTACCTCTCTCTCTTTTAATCTTCCTGGTTTACCATCAGTCACTCTTATTGCTCCAGGGATATCATTGCAATTCTCGTCTTTCATTATCTCAAGGAGTGTCTCTTCTCCTTCTCCAACAACAAAAAAATCTATATGCTCTGCAATGTTGTCTATAAATATATTTCTTGAATGTGCTGTCAATGTGGCAGGACCACCTAAGATGATATTTTTTGAGCTATCCTTTGCCTTTATTCTCTTTATAAATTCTATTGTCAGCCGTTCTTTGGGGTCTACTACAGAGAACCCTATGATCTTAGCTCCGCTCTCTAGTATTTTGTTTACGGTTAGATCTATATCTCTATCAAAGATTTTTAAGATAAGATTAAACCATTCTTCATCTCTCCAGAAGTTCTTGTTCTCAACATGCCAGAGATGCTGCAGTTCTTGATCTATAGAATTGTAAAATTCAATGTTAAAATCAAATACAGCGGGGTCGTAGTTGTTTTTTTTAAGATAGTCTGACAAATATCCAAGCGCTAAGGGCGGATTGTTAACACCCCAAGGAGCTGTTGTAATAAGAGCTACGTCCTTCTTCTTGACCTGAATGCTTTTATCCGGCAGAGCCGTTGCTCCAGTGGTATAAGGAATATTAAGTTCTCTTAAGAGTTCATGCACTCTTTTAACCCTCTTCATCCTAAAATCAAAGTCATTCCCTCTCCCTATAAACCATTTAACATCAGGACTTTCGCTAGGCAAGCTGATATTGAACTTTTCAGGGTTTGCGAATATCTCTGAGCCAGCCATTAAGAAGAGAGGATTTACAGATTTAACGTAATCTATGTTCGCTTTATTCAACCTTATAAAATCAAGCGTCTCTTGGAAATCATCATCGCTCTCAGTTGGAAACCCAACAATAAAATAGAGTACATTTTGAATGTTTGCTCTCTTTGTTAAAGAGAGAGCTCTTCTTGCATCTTCGGCTAAGAATGTCTTCCCCATAAGCTTAAGTATTCTACTAGAGCCGCTCTCCACTCCGTACTCTAACCTATAAAAACCTGCTCTTTTCATCTTTTTAAGCAAGTCTAGGCTCATATCTCCTCGCGGTATTGCAAGGGCTGCAAGCTTTAGATCAAGAGCCTCTTTTATTATCAATTCAGATAATTTTTCTAACCATTTTAAGTCAGAATTTATCGATGAATCTACAATAGAGAAGTACTCTTTTTTTAACTCTTTCTTATAGTATTTAAGCTCAGCTATTACTCTTTGAGGAGATTTTCTCTTATAAGAAGAGCTCAATATTTTAAAACTGCAGAAACTACATCTGCCTATACAGCCCCGAGAGAGCTCTAAGGAGATACTGTTATTCTCTGTATACTCTTTAAGCAAAAACCCTTCATACTTAGGAAAAGGAATCCTATCTAAATTATCTACATTACCAGGCCCTGTCTCTATGAAGTTGCCGCCTTGAACTATGACAGTATTTTCAACATCGACTATAGGTCTATTATTGGATAATTTATGAGCAAGTTTTAAGATGGTATCTTCGCCTTCTCCAAGAACCACTGCATCTATCAAATTAAAGTTGCCTAGCATCTCAAAAAACTCGTCTCTCTGCTCTTTGACTGTAACCGAAATACCACCCAATACTATTTTCTTCTGAGGTTGGCTATATTTTATTTTCTCAATCATCCACTTAAGCATTAGGTACATCGAATTTGTGGGTACTGAGAATGCAGCTATGCCTGAATCGTCGTTCTTTAAATCATTCTCTATTTCAGAGAATAGATCAGCATACTTCTCCATTAGAGAGTCGATGAATTTTTTATCTCTAAAGTAAAGAGAACAATCCATTCCCCAATATTTTTTATCATCCTCATTTACAGAGCTATAGATCTTAAGATTTAAGTCCATAATCTTTACTCTATAACCAGATACTCTCAATACCTCAGCTATTACAGCCAGTCCGACCGGAGGCCTTTCAACTCCCCAGGGTGGAGGAATAATTAAGGTTATACTATTATTCTCCCTCTTGGATTCTGTCTGGGCACATTCACACTTAAGGCAGATCAGTTTTTTTTCTGCCGGCACCTTACCGTTTATCTGGTCTCTTAAGTTATTATATTTTTTTGAGTGCCAAATATTGTAAAGAGAGTCTTTTTCAATATTACCCAGTAGAACATCTCTATTCCAATCCATGCAGCAGAGAACCACATCCCCATTTGAAAGAACATGCATCATCTCATCAACCCAAATAGAGTTGCAGCCATATAGCCCCTCATTTCTTACCTTATCTAACAAAGGGACATTTCCAGCTCTAGATATAGGATGAGAATAGCTGCTTATTCTTTTAATACCTTTTCTCTTCCAAAAACTGACTGCATCTTCAAATTCCTCTTCTGGCAATCTCTCATTTTTTATAAGAGTAAGCATTATAAAATCAGCTATATCTTTTTTATCTCTTTGGGCAATCTTCATGAAATTAGATATATTATTTAAGACCTTTTCTGAATCCAACCCCATGGTCTCCTTAATGGTATTTTCAGTTATTCCATGCAGGCTAAATCCTACCCAATCTATACCGCTCTCAATAAGTTTAGCACCCATATTTTCATCCAGAAGACTGCCGTTGGTTAAGATATGGACTAAACTCTGAGGCAGCCTCTTTTTGATATAGGCTATCTTCTTGTCTATCTCCCTATCAAGTAAAGGCTCGTTCATTAAATAAGGCATTACCACTTTCAGATCTTTATGGTCTTTACACTCATCGATTATCTTTTTAAAGATCTTAAAGTCCATCTGCTGAGATTTTGTTCTCTCTTCAAGATAAGAGTGGGGGCAAAAATAACAACTCCCATTGCAGCCTGAAACTGTTTGGATCATAAGATATTTAGGAAAAGCAGCTGTCTTCATCTATCCTTATTTACCCTTTCATGGATCTGTTCGTTATGCATGAAATTATCACATTCTTTATAGCAGCCCATCTTCTCAAAGAAAGGGTGATCTTTTTTGAAGTTCTTTGCCCGATGCCTAAAACCATTATACTCCTTGGAATACCAGATATCAGAGAGTGATGAACTGTTGATATTACCCATAACATAATCTACTCCCCTGCAGCAGGGGACAGCAGAACCATCTGCTAAGATACGCAGAAAATACCAACCGACATAGCATGGAATTCTATCAATCCTCTTTTTGTCGTAATCACCCACTGTATTATTTAAGCTCAGTCTTTCAATAAAACCGCTGAGATTTTCTATCTCTATCCTGCTATCTCCAAGAGAAAAGATAATGCTCTTGAGGTCAGAATTCAATTGCACAAGTTGTTCTTCTTTTAAGAGCAGGATGTCTGTCTCCCCTTTTAATGTATCTATAAGAGTGAAATATAGAGCATCCGACACTGTCTCTAAAGCAAAATCTACCATCTCTTTCATTTTCTTAAAATTCTGATTACTAATAACATTTGCTATTGTAACCTTGGTATCATTAGCTTTAATAGAATTAAAAAGAGTTATATTTTCTTTTATCTTAAGAAAATCTTCTTCTTTTGCCCCAGGGTGCAGTAAAGCATAACTCTTGGGGTCTGGAGCCCAGATACTCAAAGCAAGTTCATCCAAGTTTAAGCTTGCAAGTTTTTTTACCCTCTCTCTATCTAGACCGTAAAAATTGCTTGTAATGCAAGTCTTAATGCCATCTGACTTGGCTATCTCAATTAATTCAAAGACCCCTTTATAAAGCAACGGCTCCCCTCCGCCTGTAAAACGTATTGTCTTAAGCCCCATAGCTATTGCTTCCTTTATAAAGCTTTTAGCGCTATCTAATGGGATCTCCTTATTTAACCATTCCGATGAAGGCTTATTCTCCTTAAGGTAAGGCGAGTAGAGCCAGCAGCCGTTACACCTCAGCTGACACCTATTGGTTAGGTCCATAACGACATGCTCCGGACCCTGAAAAGCCTTCCTGGATGTTGCAATACCTGCTATTACCTTATCTTTTGACTGAGCTTGATTTATTTCCTTAAGATTCTCTCTTATTCCCTCCCTCTCCCTCTTCTTATATCTGGCTATTAATCTTAGAATAAAAGTTTCCAGTTTTGTTAAGGACATAATCTTCTTGTGCATATGAAGATTACGTCCGATATCATCACAACTCTTATAACAACCTGCCTCTTCTGCATTTAAATCATTACCGATAATCTTAAAAAAAGGATCTTCTTTTTTATAGCAAAGCATTTTCTCTCTGCAATATATCTGCTTAGGCGAGTTCCAGATTTCACGGAAGCTATCCTCATAGATATTACCTATAGGAAATCTATGTGATTTTAAGCAAGTATTAATGTTGCCGTCTGGGAGTATTCTGACAAATAGCCATCCAATATAACAAGGCATTGAATCAATTATATTTCTATCATACTTTGCTTCTCTAACAGCTTTGTCTTCGCTCAATCTTCTCATGAACTGATCAAACCTAAAAAGGTGGACTCCTTTATAATCGAAGTTAGAAGCTAGCTCTTTAGCTATTTCACCACAAGTATTGTAAAGATATTCCCTCTCTTCCTTATTCAAAGAGAGCTTGTCGGTCTTACCTGGAATAGTATCTATGAGTGTAAACTCAACAGATTCACAGCAGCTAGTGCGTGCAAAGTCTATCATCTCTTTTATCTCATGATAATTAATGTTGGATATTACCTCGTAAAGCTTTACTAATGGAGCTCTGCCTTTATTACGATTAAGGTAATCCAGATCCTCTTTTATTTTATAGAATGTCTTTTCGTTTTTATTTGGATGTGTATCAGAGTAAGTTTTTGCGCTTCCGGCCCAGATACTTACTGTCAGATGGTCAACTCCGATTGCTATTAGGCGATCGATCTTCTCTTTATCAAGCAATGTAAAATTTGTATTTATATAGCAAGTTAATCCCAATCTTTTTGTATATTCTAAGGCTTCCATTATATCAGGATGCATAAAAGGCTCTCCGCCACCAGAATAATAGACCTCTTTTGCACCCATATTTTTTACATCGTCTAAAATGTTTTTGAGAGTATCAAGAGGTATGTACTGTTTTTTTAATTCAGAAGGCATTTTTTCCTCTCCTAATAACGGCGAATTACACCAGCACCCTATACAATCATTATTACAATTGTTAGTCAGGTCTATCTGAACATGGAAAGGACCCTTGTAAGCATATCTTGAGTCAAATATTCCTATGATATCCATATAACTATTGATGAAATTTACGGGTTTTAAAAATTTTAAAACCCTCTTTAGTGTGAGTTTTACTCCATGTGTTTTGAACGACTCTTTTAGTATTCTTAGAGGATCTTTTTTGCTATAGAGCGTTGACGGGTCACAGAGATATTGTTCTCTTTTTTTGTTTTTAATCTTTAGTTCAAATCTGTCTATATGCGGAATATGGCGAGAGGAGTATATCTCTATACTATGAACCCCTGCATCAAAATAATATTCAAGCTCTTTAAAAGACTTAAGATTCTTATTCCCCCAGCCACCTGTTGTAGCTTTTGCAATTTTACTAAGGTACTCATTGTCTATTCTAAGCTCGACAGGCCTAGGCACCTCAGAAGCATATTTAATATAGAATTCATAGAATCCGGGAGTTGAAACTTTTATATTATACTTTGCATACCCAAAACCAACCCCTCCATCTATAACTATCTCATTACCAAAAGAGTTGCTGTCTCTATTAAAATTACCGTATTTAAAACTTTTAGCCGGTATTATAATATTTTTCTTGTGGTATTTAACCTCCGAATAATTAGAGTTTCGGGGTTTAATGTTATCCAATAACTCCTTGTGGATATTTAGATTCATCCCGAGATTATCACAGATTTTATAGCAGTCTATAGCTGAGAAATAACCATCTTTTTTAGAGAGGTTCTTACAGTTATAACGGAACCTATTGTAGGGTGTAGATGAGAATATATCCTGGAAGCGATTCTCTTTAATATTTCCAAGCATCAGATCTTCCGCCTTACAGCAGGGCTCAACATCACCGTTAGTGGTTATCCTTGTAAAATACCATCCTACATAACAAGGTAACGAATCTACAAACTCCCCATCTAAATTTAAACATTCTCTGGATATCGAATCTACACGCCTCAGGAAAGTCTCAATCCCCAAAATCCTCAAAAGGTTTATTTCAAGCGGTGTCTTACTATCGTCTTTATAGCATTTCTGATATAACTTACACTTTTTGCATATATCCTGATTAAAATAATAAATTATACATCTTATATCTATAGGTGGACGGGTTCTTCTTTTCTCGCTGTACTTTCCGCTAGGGCATCTTGCCAGTCTTACACCGTTAGTAAGGCTAAATCCTTCTTTGAACTTATTTAAAAACCTACCGAAATCTTTAAGCTCATTTTTATGTGAAGAGGACTCAAAAACTTCAATGGTTTCATTTGATATAAAGTCTGGCACATAATCTTTACGATCTTTAAATTGAATAAGCATCTTATTGATGATAAGAGCCTCTTTTTTTGTAATAGCCAGGTGTTCTGTTGTATCCTTTATTGGCTCCATTAACTGAAACTCAAGAGAGTCTACTCTTCTATCTAATGCAAAATCCAACATTTGCGGGATATTGCAATAGTTTGCCTTAGATATTACATTATATATTTTGACAATCGGTCTATCGTCTTTTCTTCTCTTAAGCAAGTATTCTATATTTATAGCTATTTTCTTAAACATGTCAGGATTTGACCCTGGGTGTGTCTTAAGGTAGGTCTTTGTATCTCCTGCCCAGAGACTAATAGTGATATAATCCAACTTAAGTCTAAGGAGCTCGTCTATAAGCCTTTTGCTGAAAAGAGTAAAGTTAGTCACAAGGTGTAGGCGTATTTTTTGAGTCTTTATGTACTCAACTATTTCCAATAAATTAGGATGCATTAACGGCTCTCCACCACCTGAAATCTGTATCTCTTCTACTCCACCCTTATGTAGCTCATCAACAATATCTCTTATAGTGTCTAAAGATAGCTGCTCTTCCAATCTCTTTCTATTTATATTTTTTAAGTAAGGTGAATACAGCCAGCAACCTATACAACTTAAATTACATTTATTAGTTATATCTATGACTACTATCTTAGGACCACTATAAATAGTATGGCCGCTCAAAATACCTTTTAATACAGCATTGTTCTTGGCCTGTTGTTGCCCATCATCTTCTTTAATTTTTTTTAACTGGCGCTTTGTATGTAAGTAAGATATCTTTTTCTGTAATGCAAATTTAGTACCGTATAAATTTAAACAATTCCAAAATGATTTTACCTCTTCGATTTTAGTCTTCTTAAGTAGAGAGGTTACTTTATTCTGGTTCCATATTTTATAAGCATTAGCTAGAGATATTTCCAGGTTATCTGAGCTGAGATCGGTGAGATTTACAACAGACGCTTTATGTCCATCAAAATAGCTCCAATCAGATGGCTCGCTCCACCCTTTCTCTTTAAGGCTTTTAAAATAACTTGTACCGGGGAATGGAGTGGTCAAAGAGAATTGAACCGAGTAAGGATTTAACTCGCAAGCTAAAGCTATTGTTTTTTCTATTGTTTTTTTTGTCTCTCCAGGCAGACCAAAAGTAAAGGTAAGATGGGTCTTTATACCTAAAGAGTGGGTTAATTCAATCATTTTAAGCGTGTATTTTAAATCCATATTCTTGTTAGCATTGTTAATTAACTCTTGAGAAGACGATTCAACCCCATACTTTACGCTATATAAACCTGCTTGACGTAAGCTAAAAAGTAACTCTTTATCCATAAGATCAGCTCTAGCCATAATGGCCCAAGGGAATCTCAGCTTTCTTTTTCTAATCTCAGCTGCTATTTCCATCAAAAACACCTTATTTACATTTGCAGTATCATCATCAATATATATAGACTTAAAGCCACTCTTTTTTATGAGATATTCCATCTCATCTACTACTTTGAAAGCATTCCGTGTTCTGTAAGAATTACCGTGATACATTACGTGAGGCCAAAGGCAAAATATACATTTAAAAGGACAGCCTCTCGATGTCCACATCTGGACAGATGGCAGAGGCATACCGCCGGGAGCATCAACGTAGTGCTCCATAAAAAGACCTTCTCTCTGCGGCCAAGGAAGAGTATCTAGATCTTCTATTAAATCAGCTTGGCAGTTTTTAACTATCCTGCCATCCTCTCTATATATTATACCCTTTACTTCAGAAAGAGATTTCTTGTCTCTTAAAGCAGTTGCTAGCTCAAGAAGTATGTTCTCATACTCTCCAATTAGGATATAATCAATAAAGTCATTTTTTTTAAAAAAATCTATACTTTGTATGTTTTGCTCCGGACCGCAGAATGCTACAGGAGCTATATTTCTTATTCTTTGAGCAAGAGATAAGTCATGCCCTAAAGAAGGAGTTGATGTCTCAGCAACTATCAAATCTGGTTTCTCTTTCTCGAGAGTTCTTATAAAATCAGTTACCTCTATCTGTTCTGCTATTGCATCTACAAGTATTATGTTGAATCCATTCTCTTTCAATAATGCTGCTGCATAACCTAAGAAAAAAGGGTAAGGTAAATAATCTCTTTCGTTACTTGAGTGTCTTAAATGAGGCCAACGTGAACCCGCTCTTACTCCCCAGAGTCCGTGACATTTCCAAGGCATATTTAGTAGTGCTACTTTCATTTTTTAATAATCGATATTTCTAGTTCAAAAAGTCTGTATTCACCTGGCCTGTATTCAACTTCGCCTTCCATGATTGCTTGCAACAGCCTGCCGTTGAGATGATCATCTGTATTTTGCACTATTGTTTTAGAAAGATAAAGTGAGTCAATTATTTTGAATTTTAAATCGGGGAAATTTAAAAGACTATCTTTAATACTTATAGTTAAGGGGGTTTTTCTTTTAATCTTAAACATCTCTTGCCATTGAAAGTTATCCCAAGGTAAATCTAACCTTTTCTTATCCAAAATTAAACTATCGTAGATGTTGTTAATAATTAAACCTGATTTTATCTCTTCAATCACAATGTGATTCTCAACTATAAGCGTGACTTTCCAAATAACGCTCCTCTTTTTAAGAGTAAAAACCCAATTACACTTAAGAGGTAAGTTCCACCACCTCTCTTTGACGATAAGAGAATCTCCCTCTCTTTTAAACCTAAATTCGGCTTGCGTTGAATCATGCCATTTTTCTAGATTTTTAACAGCACTATGGAATCCGCAGTTGTTTGTGATAAAATTTTTCCCTACTATCAGGTCTATACCGTTTGAGTTCGTCACTACAGTGATATCATCTTTAAAGATTAAGATTGGCACTACTTTCTTCTTTTTTTTCTCAGCTTTTTTAAAAATTAAATAATCAAAAATTTTAATAAAAGTTATGATTATTCCTTTTTCTCTTAAAAAAGATGTTATTTTTTTTAAAATAATTTTAACTCTTTTAATCAATTTTCAACACACTCTCTAATGACATAGCACAATTATCTTCAATCAAACCATCTTCTGTATTTACAAAAAGCAACTGAAGTATTCTAGCTGAATCTTCAAAGCCTGTATTTTCAATTACATTTAAAGTGTCTTTTTTGGTTAAAGTTGATATCCAAGTTAAGTCTGGAACAGAACTATTAGTAGATTTAAATGTTATCTGACTATCTTTTAGTTGAGGCATAGACCAGACTCTATCCCAAAGCAAGCCTTTGAAATTAGAGAAATATTCTGGAAATTTACCTTTAACATATCCTTTTACTACAAAATCAGTATAATAATCTATAAGCATAAAATTTTGTTGAACCATACTTACGATTAAATCATTCAAATTATCCCATTTTATAGACCAATGCAACTTACCGTCTTCGAACTTAAAATACCAGCTCTGTCTATGAGGAAGATTTGCCCATTCTCCATACAAAGATATACTATTTTTATCTGAATCTAGTATTTGCCATATTGCAAAACGCGAATCATACCAAGCGTTATTGTGGTAAATGCTGGAATATAATCCACGGCTTCTACTTAAAATGATGCCTTCATAGCTTAGGGTGGCGTAACCTAAAAGAAAATCCAACTCCATGCCGTCTTTTTTTATGCAGTTTCTTTTCATGTCGCTATTTTGATTGAAAAATCACTGTTTTTTAAGTGGGGTAAAAATTTTAAATTAGTAGCACCTTTGTAGTAGCTATCCTCTACTATTTCCAAGCTTGTAGTGCTATTCAAGGTAAACTTTAATTCTGGCACATTATCTTTTAAAGAAGAAAGCACTAGAGAGTCTGTTGTTAATATGCTGGTTTTCTCCCCGATTACTCCTTCAGCAATATCGGAATTATAATATCTATATCTTGCTTCTGAATCCAATATAAATCCTACACCTGTTAGATTCACAGTAGCGCTGGGAGTAAAAGAAGAAAAATTGAAAATCAAACCCGAAGAACTTATATTCACTACTAAAAGTAAGGAAACACCAATTTTTGAAAATTTTATTATCATCTGCAAATTTGATAAATCTGATTGATTTAATAGTTCACACTCAAAATCTTCAAAAGCTTCTTTTTGAAAATGAGAGATAAAGTTTATTTTTTTAAATAAAGTCATGTTAATAATTCCTAACTTGATCAAGCTATTGTTTATTAACTCAGTTAAATCTCGTAAAGCTACATTATTTTTTAAACTATTGCTGTTTGTTTCTTTTTCTTGAGTAGGATTTAACACCATACGAATATTCACTTGAGGTTGAGATGTTGTAATCCGCACTATCCTCATAGGGGCGTTGAAATAATGATTGAAAAGATCTATTTTTGCTTTCTTATCAGAGTAAACTATAAAAGACATCTCAGGATACCCCTCTCTAATATCGGGTATTAGCCTCATATGGCTCGCAACGGCACTGGCTATCTTTTTCCACTCCCTTGCAACTACCCTCTCTACTGATGGAAGCTCAATCAAATTATTGCCTATCTGAGCTTCTAAGTATGCATCCTTAAGCATAAAATTAATTTCAAGTTCTGGATATTTACATTCTAAGGTATAATTTATGCCTTCAGGGTTAAACTCTAAGTCTACTTTACATATCTCTTCCTTCTCCCTGGTTAGACCATACGCAATTAATCTATCTTTATATTCTTCCACATCCCATTTAAAATCTGTTGAATAAAGAACGCCTCCATCTTTTTTAAAACTTAAGAAACCACCCAGATCAACAGTCAAAGGAGTACCTTTATATCTTAATACTATCTTTCCGTTATTAAATACGACATTAAGGTCTGTATTCTTAATATAACCACTACCCCAGATATCCCCTTCTATCTCAAGGAATATGTTTCTCATCTCACTTATATTGCCTTCTGCAAATATTTTACCTTTCTCTAAAACTATACATCTTGAACATAGTTGTTCTGCCAAATCTAAGTTATGAGTTACTATAATCACTGTCTTCTCAGAACCTGTAATCCCTTTTATTCTTTTTATACATTTTAGCTGAAAATGATAATCCCCAACTGCTAGAATATCGTCTACTATTAAAATATCCGGATCTGTATGTATGGCTAAGGAGAATGCTAGACGCAAATACATTCCTTGGGAATAGGCTTTTATGGGGGCATATATGAAATCTCCAAGCTCGGAGAATTCAGCAATATCTCTTAAGACTGCGTCGTCTTTTATTTCATAGAGTTTAAGAATCATCTTAAGATTCTCGTATCCTGTAAGATCAGGAATAAATCCTGCCTCAAGAGCAAAGATGCCTCTCACTTTACCAGTTACATTTATAGTTCCCGAATCCGGATTAAGTATCCCAGCAATCAACTTAAGTAGCGTAGTTTTTCCAGCTCCATTTGGACCGAGCAACGCTACGGACTCCCCTCTTTTTATTTCAAGACTTATATCCTCAAGAGCTTTTATCTTTTTATCAACAGACTTGTCAGGATAAGAAAACCTTATTTTATAATACTCACAAAGTCCTTCTATCTTTATTGCTGTCACAATGTCGCTCACCTTAATTCCTCTTCAATATATATTTCTCTGTTTTTCTATATAGTAGGTATCCAAATAATATAAAAACAATACTTATAATGCAAGTATATGTATAGGTATTTTTTAAAAAAGGACTGTAATTGACAATAAGTATACACCTGTATAGCTCGATAAAATATGTTAAAGGGTTCAAAAATATCAGAAACCTTATGTTTTCAGGGACCATATAAGGCGAATAGAAAACGGGGGTAAGCCAGAAGAGAGTCATTAAGAGAACTCCAAGCAGATGCCGAAAATCTCTGAAATATAGGTTTACTACAGCTACTATCAATGACAGTGCAGCTGCAAATATTGCAGCCATTAGAATCGGCAAAATCAGTAATGGAAATTTAAAAATCAAAACCTTGTTGAAGAATATAAATACAGGTAGCAGGAAGAGAATGGCTATTATATGCTCAATTGTATTTGAAAGAACAATGGATAGCGGATAGATAATCTTTGAAAAGTTGAACTGATTCATAATGGACTTATCTTTTATAAATGCCTCTGTAGATTCGACTAAAACATTAGAAAAATAGAGCCAGGGGAGCAGAGCTGAAAGAACAAAAACATGAAAGTTTTCCTTAGAGACCCCAAGTACTTTGACAAAAACAAAACCTATTGCGCCCATAAGAAGAAGTGGTATTAATCCAGCCCAAACTATCCCCAGCAATGTAGAGGCGTATTTAAAGCGTATATTGCGGACGGTTAAGTCTTTAAGGTTTTTTATGTTTCTTAATATCAGCTCTTTTTTCATAGCATAGCATTTAGGTCAGATAAAGACCTCTTTATCATCTTATAATCCAACGCTGCCAAGTAAAACACTCGCGGTAAATCATAGAAAAATAGCGATAAAATTAAATAAGGCAGGTTTCTGAAGCTAAAATGTTTTATAATAAGGTAGTATCTATTCCTGAAAGATAAATACCGTATCTCTTCAGGAGCTATCTTACTTCCATGCCTATAGTGATAACTAGTTGCATCTTTAATATATTTAAAACCCCAGCCTTTCTTCCGAGCCCTCATAGCAACATCGAAATCCTCAACCAGGTAATGCATTTTGGAATCAAAAAATTCGGAGCAGAAATCTATTTTTATGCTCTCCAGCATTTTACGCAAGTATAATCCGGCACACGCACAGGGGCCTAGAATACCTCTAGTCCATACCCTTTCTAAATCAGAGATATTCTCTCCAGAACCGACATCATAAAACCTGTAGAACCTGCTCAACTTAATACCTAGAGAGTCAATGGATTCTTTATCTCTCATGCTCACAGCGGTTCCGCCCCACATACCTACATTGGAATTTGAATTTTCAGCCCCCCTAACTATAGTTGATATAAAACCTTTATCGAGAATCATATCTGAGTCTAAGGTTAGCAGATACTTAGACTCGGTACTCCTTATAACTCTGTTCCTAGCACTACAGACACCTCTATTGGTTTTATTTCTTACTAGCTTCACGCTTTTAAATTCCTGAACTATATTTGAAGTATTGTCCCTAGAGTTGTTATCAACCACATAGACATCCAGGTTTGAATAGTCTTGACTCTCCAAAGAGTTAAGACAATCGCCTATAAACTGCCCTGCGTTAAACGCTGCTATAACCACTACCACTTTAGGGTCATTCATCCTATTTAAGATATCTATTAAAATGAGCTACCTTTTCAAAGCTTCTCTTGGGAACAAAGAGCTGCCCTTTCTTGTCACGCCAATACTTAATATCCTTGTCAGAGTCCAGCATTCTAGGGCTCTCGCTACCATAGCCTAATCCAATAAGAGAATCCAATTTTATGCTGCTAGGAAGTTTAAATATTTTGGAAAGCTCTTTTTTATCTATTGCCCCAAGCCAACAGGATGAAAGTGAAAAACTCTCGGCCGCAAGCATTATATTCTCTGCAGCTGCACCTACATCTCTTAAATCTGGGTTAGGACTCTTTTTGAGATTGATTAAAATAGCAATATAAACACTGGGGCACTCTCTAGGGTTAGGCCTATCCTCCGGCTGAATATATGTAGCCCATTTGGTATAAGGAAAAATCTTGGCTACTACCTCCTCTCCGCTTGCTATTATATATTCAATAAATTGAAGGTTTGCAGCAGATGGTGCAGCTCTGCCTGCATCTACTATCTTTCTCAATGTTGCAATATTGATTTTATTCTGCTTAAACTTTCTAACAGACCTGCGATTTAATATAAGATCATACATCTCCATAACCATCTCCTTAATCCAATTTTAACATTGCTAAGAATGCCTCTTGCGGAATATCAACCTTACCGAATTTTTTCATACGCTTCTTGCCCTCACTCTGCCTGCTCCATAATTTTCTTTTTCTTGTTATATCGCCGCCATAGCATTTACCTGTGACATTCTTTTTTAAAGGAGCCACTGTCTCTCTGGCAACAATTTTTCCTCCTATTGCAGCCTGAACAGCAACTTCAAATAACTGTTTAGGAATTACCGAACGCAGCTGATGGACAAGCTGTCTTCCTTTGTATTGAGCCTTATCTTTATCGATTAAAACAGAGAGCGCCTCACATAGTTCACCATTCAGCAATATGTCTATTCTTACTAAATTAACATCTCTATATTCCAAAAACTCATAATCTAAAGAACCGTAGCCGCGAGTAGCCGATTTTATCTTATCATGAAAATCAACGAGGATCTCAGCAAGAGGAAGCTCATAAACTATACCTACCCTATCTTTGCCATAATACTCTGTAGTTTTATACATTCCGCGGCGTGACTGAGAAAGCTCCATAACTGAACCTATAGACTCAGTTGGTATTAAGATGTAGGCTTTGACAAAAGGTTCTAATATTCTTATCTCTTTAGAGTTAATGAACTTTGCTGGGGTATCAAGCTCTATCTTCTCTCCGTTCCTCCTGACCATAATATATTTTACATTGGGAGTAGTAATGATAATGTCTATCTTGAACTCTCTCTCTATCCTCTCTTGTATTATATCCATATGCAGCAGCCCTAAAAAACCAGATCTAAATCCTGGACCAAGAGCAGGTGAGTTCTCAGGTTCAAAAGTTAAAGCGAAATCAGTCAAAGATAGCTTCTCTAGAGCGTCTCTAAGCAGAGTAAAATCAGAATTGCTTACAGGGTAGAGCCCAGCATAGACCATAGGCTTAGCTTTTCTAAAACCAGTAAGAGGCTCCTTGGTAGGATTTAAAGCAGAGGTTACCGTATCACCTGATACAACATCCCGCGGAGATTTTATACCTGCTGCTATGAAACCAACCTCTCCCACACCTAGAGAATCAATCTTCTCAGGATATGGAGTTAATATCCCTACTTCCTCAACAGTATATTCACTATTTTGAAAGAATAATTTTATTCTATCCCCAACCTTGATAGAGCCATTAAAAATTCTCAAATATAGAATAACACCTCTATATACATCAAAATAAGAGTCAAAAACCATCGCTTTTAAAGGGTCTTTCTCTTTTCCTATTGGAGCTGGGACATCTCGCACTATTCTATCCAGCACCTCTTTTATCCCTATACCCTCCTTAGCGCTGGTCTTTAGAATATCTCCTCTTTCTATTTGCAATATATCTTCTATTTGCTGCTCAATCTCTTCAATTCTTGCCCCGGGAAGGTCTATTTTATTTATTATCGGTATAATCTTTAAATTTTTCTCCTGCGCATGATAAAGATTTGCTACTGTCTGAGCCTCTACGCCTTGGGCAGCATCAATAATTAAAAGTGCAGCTTCAGAACAAGAGATTGATTTAGTTACTTCAGATGTAAAATCCACATGACCAGGAGTATCTATTAGATTCAGCTGGTAATTTTCGCCACCATATTTATACCAAAGTCTTACCG
>JAVCCU010000021.1 GCA_030765335.1 Candidatus Kaelpia aquatica
ACTATTTATCATTACAGGTAACATGCATCTACTTCCCGATATCGAAGATCCTTTTATTTACCCCAGAATACGTTTTGAGAGAAGAGGCTATCAAGTTGAGAGAATGTGTTTTCCAGAAAGAATATTCAACTCTAAATCAGATGACTTTTATGCCAGAGACTTTTTTGTTTTAATAAAACAATGAATAAAAAGAACATCTTGCTGTTCTAAATGCGCTTACTAAGCACAAGAAAACTTTTATGCCTGAATTCATAAAGCTGTTAAAAGAAGGGCATCAACTGGCCGATATTATAGAAAATTGGGGTAAGAAGAAAATGTCCTAGTAGCGTTGCTATTTTATACATAACTAGTTGCATAGCAATATTTTATGTAAATTAAAGTTTATTTTTGTAGGACAAAACGGACAAAAGGAAAAATCAAAGCATATTTTGAGAACAAACGAATAGGATCAGATAAGACTTTTATTTCTTAGAAAGGTTAATTTTATAGTTTTCTTTTGCTTGCTTTTAAACCTTTAGCAACTAGCCCTAAACGACATTCCAATCTAAAACCAAGAAAGGAGCTATTCATAGGCTCCCTCAACCTGAACTCACAACGTCCGATAATATATCTTATGTTAACTTCGCATATGAGGGATGTGCTTAAAAGTCAACAGCTTGCAAATAAGGACTCTAAACAGACTAAACTACTTAAACACAGAGAATTTTCCCTAAACAACAAAAAAGATTGAAATAAAACTACGATTTGACTCATACAATCAAAACTTCTGATAACATTGTGCAATTTAAGGTAATTAATCATATGACAACCCTCCCCTATCAAAACACACAAACCAAGAGATATTGACTATTAAGCAGGTAATGGGAGAAAAATCAGAGCAGATCCGGGATTTAAAAGAATATCGATATTTATATTTGCTAATATCTTGATTGAAAACTGACTCTTCAGAATAAGATTGCGACCATCAGATGCATGCACAGACCTATCACTGCAACCTAGCTATTAATCGATCTAAAATCTCAGCACTTCTATTAAATGGTTGAAGCGATCTGTTTACCTCTAACAATTGAGGTGTTATTTTCTCTGCTGCATCCTGGCTAACGTTATACTTATATAGAACATCTTCCATGATACATAAGATGTCACCGCGATGCTCAATATTGTTTTGATACAGATAGAGAATTGTCTCGGCCAATCCTAAGGCAATATCATCTATTATTCCTTGCTGAACTTCAGGACCGCTTTCATCAATCAGATTTTGCATTTCTTCCAAAATCTGACTGTTAATATCTACTGGTATATTACTAGATTTAAGAGAGGAGATTAATGCTATAAGATCACCCTCTCTTGTCGCAGGTTCTAAGACCAATGGATTCTGACCCATTTCTCCATTCTGCAACCTAGCTATTAATTGATTAATGCTCTCGATATCCCTAGCGTATATATGCCTTACCACCGGCTCCCTTACAGCGCGACCTTCTAAAATACCTATTATTTTTGATGCCGTATTTATTATTTTTGATACCGCATCTTCACTAACGATATATTTATCTAAAAACCCGTTCATTACAACCAAGATTTCATCGCAATGATTGACATAATGTTGATCTTGCGAAAGCGCATTGGACAATGCTAAGGCAGTATCATCTATGATTCTCTGCTGGACATCTGGAGCACCTTCAAGAAGCGGTATAAGGCCTTCTAAGGCTCGGCATACATCTTGGTAGTTCTCTATGGTAACATTTCTAGTTACCATAGTTTCATCCTCCCTATAGGTACCATATACCTGTTTCCCAAGATAAAACATCCTAGATAAAACTTCTGTCAATCTATTTGCAACAGCTTCAATTGAATCTATGGATAAATCTTTTGCATTTATCAAGATTTCATCGCAAATATCCGAAGTCCTAGCATCATAGGTATCCATCTTACTTATTAAATTCAAGGTCAACGTTCTGAGGTCATCATCTCTTGTAGTAGCATTATGAGTTCTTCTTAATGTGTCTAAATTGGAATTAAAGAATATAGATGAAAATCCAAATGAAAAAACAATCAAAATTGTTATCGTAAACAGATTTGCTCTTGTCTTCATATCCCACCTCCCCTTATAACTGATTTATAGCATAGGATAATACAGTTGTCAAATTTAATATAAACTTTTTAAAGTTATAAGATGCGCTGTTGAAAATAAAGAATTTTAGGGTAAAACTTTGAATTATTCAGGCCTGCGAGTAATTCCTATCGGCGGTAATGCTTGATAACCTATTGCCTTATGAAATCCCTTCATTCAATACTTTTACAGCATCAAAAAATTCGGCCCCCATCATTCGTGATAACTGCCATTCTAAACACGCAAGAGTCGTCCCTATTCCTTTGTATCGTAATCTATATTCCTCATCAACCATAAGAACCGGATCTACGTTATGACCATCTGATATATTCAACCACTCCGAGTAGCTCATGCCTGAATTATCGAAATGACCGAAAAAATAAAAATCATCGTTTTGTCTAAAATCTTCATATCCATAAGCCCATTCATTGTGAATACGAAAGCAACTATGTGCTATCTCTGTGCCATCTGCTGTTAATACTGAAACAACATATCTTTCTCCGGGAAATCTTTCATCTTGAGGTGTTTTCTCAAACTTTAAAGTAAAAACAGCTCCATCATCAGCCTGAATAGTAGCTATGCCATCTTGAATCAATTGCTGACATA
This sequence comes from Candidatus Kaelpia aquatica, assembly GCA_030765335.1. NCBI lineage: Bacteria > Pseudomonadati > Candidatus Omnitrophota > Candidatus Kaelpia > Candidatus Kaelpia aquatica. Next base: position 2,717 of record JAVCCU010000021.1, read on the forward strand.
ATAGACTATCTTTTAACCTTCTTGCCTGAGCAGAATAAGAGGAAAATAAAATTAGCCCCGTTAGAATAACTACCCTAAAATATCTAATAACCAACCCCTCCTTTCTATGAATATACCAGATAATAAGGCGAGATACAAATTAAGCACTAAATACCTATAAACTGTGGCTTAACTTAACATCTCCCCCTATTTCAAATATGCTTGGAAATCAAGAACTTACAAACAGGGGGTTGTTTTCTGAAATAAGTTGCTGAGATAACATGCTAAGTTATCATCCAGTAATACCGTCTATCAATTCTTTAAATTTATCCAACAGATACTCAAACTCAGTTAACTTTTGACCAAAATCACTCTCTGATAATCTTGTAAATTCACCTTCTAACATAATACTATAACCGCTATTTCTTGCCCATAATTCGGGAGAAATAAGATTTTTTTCTACAACATAGATTAGTAATCTTAACAAAGATCCTGCATATTCAACAGTATTATCATCCATATCTTCTTCACTCATAGCCAATAAATCATCTACTAAACCAGGGCAACCTTTGACTACAGAATCAACGAATTTCTCCCTTACTTCTATGTCAGAAGCTAAAGCAAGAAAGCGGTCCATATGCTTTAAAATGGCAGCTTTCATATAAGGGTCTCCTTCTTCATATTCCTTCCAGATATTTTTAACTACCTCAGTTATAACCTCAACATTTATCTGAGGTAAAATTGTAAACTTAAGCCACTTTGGCATGGTATCACTACCAGTTTGAACTAATCCTTCAGAAATGACATTAATTGGTATCATCTCGGTTAGAATTGCAATTTGAGAATTTCTATCACTTTGGTAAATCAAATTGCGCAATAAATCCTTAAGAGAATCGGTTTCTTCTATACCCCATTCTAAACAGCCAGTTATAGAATTAAAATCCAGCATACTGTACAGGTAACCTGCTATATGAGCTTTGCTATCTATGCCAAATTTTACAAGCTTTGCTACTCCCCTATCTGCAATTTCAAAGAAGCGAACAATTGCCGAATTCAAATATTCGGCATCAGAAGAATAACGTATCTCAGCTAATGGCTGTCCACTACCATTTTTCCATTCGTATATCAAATTTGCCATTACATCAAAGGCTTTGACTACGGTTGCTTCCTGCTCTTCTACATTATCCATTCTTAACCCTCTTATTAATATGTCAACTGCTGCCTGAGCTGCTATTGAAGAATCGTCTGCTGTATCAGCAATACTACAAGCAAGATCTAATCCAGAAATAGGAGGGCTAGCCATTAAATAATGTCTGGTTTCTAATTCTCTATATTCCATCGCGCTGTCAGTTTTATCCTCCAGAAGAGCTGCTGCTTTTCCATAGCACTCTGACGCTTCTTCATGCATGCCATCTCCTGCATAAACTTCAGCAGCTTGAACTATATAAGAAACTGCTGTTGTAATATATCTCTCTACTGTCTCTTTATCACGCTTTTCGCGCCTTAAATCATGCGCTATTTCAGCTGCTAAATCTGAAATAATCATACAAGCTACGACATCAATATCAGAATGGGTTTCTAACAAACCGATTAATTCACCTAGTTTTTGTATTTTTTGATCTGTGGACGAGCTGCTCCTTGCCCTTCTGTAAAAATTGTGGTTTTGCTGAATAAAACAGGTTGGGTTAAGAAATGATAGACAACTAAAAACAAATGCTAAAAATAAACAACCAGTCATTTTAACTCTCATAACACCCTCCTTTTCCATACATGTAATATATAACACGGATTGTATGGGGTGTCAAACATGCTGCACACTTTTTAAAGTCGTCTATTTTGGAGACACTGAGAACTATTCCCCC
>JAVCCU010000022.1 GCA_030765335.1 Candidatus Kaelpia aquatica
ATCTTTTAAGAGAAAATTTTTATTAGGATATTTCTGGGGCATTATAGTCTTTAGTTTTTTATCTTATTGGGTTACTCATGTAGCCTTCCTTGGGTTCTTATCGGCAATCCTTTATCTCTCTTTATACTCTGGGTTATTCACGGTTCTAATTAGTGGAAATAGAAAATTTACCAATCCTTTTTATATAGCGAGTCTATGGGTATCTCTTGAATTTTTGCGTTCTTTTCTCTTTACAGGTTTTTCTTGGGGTTTTTTGGGCTATGCTTTTTGGAGCCGCTTAAATTTTATTCAAATTGCAGATCTATTCGGTATCTATGGTGTATCATTTGCAGTTGTTTTGATTAACGCAGCTTTGTTCTGTTTTTTTATCGAGCATAATAGAAGGCGTAAAGTGGTTAACCTTGCAGTAATCCTATTGATTATAGTCTGTTCGTTTTGTTATAGCAGGTATCGTTTGAATTCTCTGCTGTCTGAAGATAGTGTTAACAACGTTGCTCTGGTTCAGACAAATGTGGATTCCAATTTAAAGTGGGATCTAGAACTATATAGAGATAATTTAGAAAGAGTTAGACTACTTGGGCTAATTGCAAAAGAGAGAGGCGCAGAGCTTATAATATTTCCCGAGACAGTATTGCCCTATAGCTGGAATAGAGATAAGAGAGTCATGGATGATATGGAAGGTATCATCGAAGAGCTCAACAGAGATATTATTTTAGGGATTCCTTATTGTCAGGACGGCAAGCTTTATAACGCGTCTCTTTTATTTAATAAAAACGGAGAGGTCAAAAGCAGTTATTTTAAGAATCATTTAGTGCCTTTTGGTGAGTATCTTCCATGTGATAAATTATTATCTTTTTTAAAGGAGTTTTATCCTGTCGGATATTATTCACCCGGTGTAGACTCAAATCTTCTTAAGTACCAGAACAACTATTTTTCTGTTTTAATATGCTACGAAGATATTTTTCCTAACATCGCAAGAAAAGCTACTTTAAGCGGTGCCTCTTTTTTAGTTAATCAGTCTGATGAGGGTTGGTTTAAGAATAGCCAAGAGGTATATCTGAATAATCAGATTGCGGTTTTCCGTGCAATCGAGAATAGGCGCTCATTGGTGCGTTCAACAAATACAGGCATAACTTGCTTAATAGATTACAAGGGGCGAATATTAAGTCAATTAGATCCGTTTAGGGCAGATGTTTTAGTAGTCGATGTTCCAATCTATAAAGAGCTATCCATTTATTCTAAATATGGATTGGTATCACTTATTGCCATTGCTTCTATTTTTGTTTTATTATATTCCGTTTGGAATAATAAAAAAAGGTTGTAAACTTACAATAATTAAGGTTCTTCTAAACTAGAAATAGTTCGAGTTCTCGCTGGGGATGTTAACTAAATTATCTCTTAATTATATGAGTGAAGAATTAGTTTTAAAGTATTTCTTATCTCTAAAAAGATAGGCTTGATTGATCTAGTAAGAATTGATTAACACTATCCGTTGAATAATGTTTTAGCCTCTTGAAGTATGCGTTCTGCCTCATCAGAATTAATCGTGGTATCGTCCATAGTTATGCCTAATTTTGCTTTTGAAAGATTCATTCCAGTGAGGTATCCTGTTATGCTCGTTATTCCAAGCATATGTAATTCGTATTTTGCTGTAATTTTGGCAGCAACTATAATTGCGCGTGCCATATCTGTATCCATATTTCGGTTTTCAGCTAATTGTTCAGATACTGGACTAAGATCTAAAGTGCCTTCAAAGTAGTCTTTAAGCATAAATTTTTCGTCTCCTGTTAAAGGGGATTCAGCCCTGCTAAGAATGTCTCCACAGAAAATTATCCCCCATGCTACTTGCCTTTCGGTGAACTTAGAATCCGTTTTAATTCTTCGGGCAAAACAGGTATTGGATAAGAATAAAATGGAACAAAAGATAGATACTATAATCAGGCTAATTTTTTTACTCGTATGTATTTTCATTTAATACCCCTTTTCTATATTTATCCCATACAATATCATTGTTGTCAAATAATGGGTTAATTACCAAAAAGTTGCGAAACTCGTCCAATGCGGGGAGTTTTTATATTTAACAATCTGTAGCAGTAACTTACAGAGGATTTCTATTTGTCAAAATATGCATACCTAGAGATTTTGGAGTGACCCAATTAGATGCTGGATATGTTAAATTTCGTCTCTCAAGAATATAAGTTGGGTAGTCTTCTTCTGTTGCTAATTTTTTAAATATTTCAAAGCCGAGATTTCTATACAAACTACCATATAAAGTATCTTCGAAATTTTCACCACGAGCTAATGCATCCAAAGATTCTTGATTTGCTAATTTAAATTGAATCTTTCCTCCGATCGGTATAAAGCTTGTAATAAACTCAGTCATTGCAGTACCTATTCCTTGACCTCTCAAATTAGAAGGAGCACTTTGAAAGAATTCTTTTATTGCAGAATCATTTTCAATATTTAAAACCGAAGTGAAATAAGCGTATAGAAATTTTGCTTGAGCATTAAATTCGTCTTTAGGTCCTATTGTAAAATATGCTACCATTGCGGCGAGTAATGATTTTTCACCCATATGGTCTTTTCGATATGGCGAAATCGCTTCATATATACCTGAATAATCCAATGTAATTTCCCATCCAATATTCAAAATTCCATCTTCAGTCATATGAATTCCTGTGGTCATTGCAACTGGATATCGGTTATCAGTATCGTTATTAGAGTTAGGCATTATATGTATCATATGTTTAGATTTCAGATCTTCTGTAGAAAATATTCCTCGTTCTACGAAGTCGTTTTGTATGACAATTCTATATTCTTTATCTGGATTTTTTGCAGTAGTAAACATGATAACCTGTCCTTGTCTATTTGCAATTTCATCAAAAGGAGATAATTCGGACCGATATCGTCTTGTAGGGATATTTCTGTGGAAATTGTTTGTTAGATTAATGCTAAAATGCACTAATAATAATAAAGATACTGTTAATTTCCAATATCTATCAAGGAATTTCATAATAAGTAAACTTTTTTGCCCCCTCATGCTATTTATACCACATGGATGATGTTTGGCAAAATTATATCTGTTTTATTGTTATCGTTTAGTTCTGGGTATAACAAAAAGTTGCGAAACTCGTCCAATGCGGGGAGTTTTTTTGCAATTCAGTGAAAATACAAACTTTTCGCTGGATTACTTATAAAACCCCAGTTGCAGAAATGTAGTTGGGGTTTTTTGTTTATGCAGGAATATGATGTTTTATATATTGTGGCGAAATATTTTTTGATGTAATATGGAGAAATATTTTGGGGCAAGTCCACTGAGTACTATTATTCTTAAAGGGCGGTTTATGATCCGCCTTTATAAACGATGGAGAGAACATGGAGCAACGCAGAATCTTTAGGTTATCACTTTTTATAATGCTTTTGATGGGTGGGCTTGGGCTTTCGCCTGTCCTTGCGCAGGCCGGTCTTCATCAGAACGTTGAGACGGTCAAAATAGCGACCTCTGCTGAGGGCACGGCGATCAATTATTACGAGCATGGGCAAGAGGGGCCGGTACTTGTGTTCGTTCACGGATGGAGTTGTGACGCGAGCTACTGGAAAGAGCAGGTCGAGTATTTCAAAGAGAAGTATCGCATGGTTCTGATCGATCTGGCTGGGCATGGTCGCTCTGGGAGTGAACGTGAGAATTACACCATGGAAGCTTTTGGTCAGGATGTGAAGGCTGTTGTCGAGAATATAGGGGCAGAGAAGGTGGTCTTGATCGGTCATTCTATGGGTGCCCTTGTGATCGCAGAGGCGGCCCGCTTGATGCCAGAGAAGGCTATTGGATTGGTCGCGGTTGATGACCTTCAGAATGTGGAGTATCTCCTAGGGGAAGAACAGTTCAAAGAGATGACTACGCCATTCAAAGAAGATTTCAAGAAGGGTGTCAGAGGTTTCGTTATAGGTATGCTGCGTTCTGACAACTCGCTGGTCAATGAATGGGTGATCTCTGATATGTCTTTGGCTGATCCCAGGGTTGCGCTCAGTGCCATAACCGGGTCATTAGGCGGGTATCTGACAGGTGATGTGGCCAAGCTGTTTGATGAATTGGATCTTCCGGTTGTAGCTGTGAATGCCGACCTTTGGCCAACAGATGTCGAAGCGAACAGACGGCATATAAAGGACTTTGAACTAATCGAGTTGGACGGACTGGATCATTTTTTGATGCTTAAAGCACCGGAGCGTTTTAACCCTGCGCTTGAGCAGGCTGTTAAAATGATACTGAAGAAATAGAAAAGAGAGTGTTTATGAGGCGAATATGTGCAAAAGTACTAGGTGGACATAATAATAAAGTCAGCGCCCTAATAAGCTTCAAAAAACAATCGTATTTCTCTCGCTTTTTTTATAATTCATCCCCACATAAATAATCATCGAAAAGTTCGGATTTTTTTTGGGGGGGTCTCGGGGAATTTTTATATTTACCCCCTTGCGGTTTAATAAATTGCAAGTGGTTTTCCTTGTGCTATTATAATATAACAAATAAAAAAGGAGGTAGTTATGAATTGGAAAATGTTTGGACAAATAGTATTGTTAATGATAATCGGCGTGTTAGTTTTAATGTCTATGAAATATGCTATACGGAAGTGTCCGATAATGGGTAAAAATATGGGATGTTATTCTCCTGTCCAAAAGTGAATAAACAGTTTAAATAATGTGCTTATCCTGTATTTATTACAGTAAACATGATAGGTGATCCATTGTATTGTTTTCTTTAGTATACAACCAATTGCAAAACTCGCTTAACGTAAGGGTCTATGTATTTATAAGTAGTTTGTGAATAAAGAGTTAGGAGAAATAGTCTCTTTATCTCTGCGATTGTAGAGATTTTAGGTTAAAATTGTGCTATTTAGAGAGTTATATTATTTTTTAGGATAATCCAAGTTGACTTATTTTATATAAGAGTTTACAATTCAGAAGATATGAAAGACGAATTAAGAGAACATAAACTTGATAAACTAAAGAGGTTGGAGGCTAAAGGTATAAATGCCTATCCTAGCCGCTATTTGCCCTATGATTCTATAGCATCCTGCCTGGAAGGTTGGGAGGATGATAAGGAGATTAAGATTGCAGGTCGTATTATGGCTCTAAGGGGTCACGGTAAGAGCATATTCTTAGATCTTAAAGATGCAACCTCCAGAATGCAGGTCTATATTAATAACGATATTTTGGGCGAAGATAAGTTTACTACTTTTAAAGAGTGTTTTGATATTGGAGATATTATTGGAGTAAGCGGAGAGACTTTTAAAACACGGACAGGTGAAAGTACTGTCTCGGCAAAAAGCGTTACAATGCTGTCAAAATCACTCTTGTCGCTCCCTGAGAAGTGGCATGGGTTAAAAGATGTAGAGATAAGACATAGAAAGCGTTATCTGGATTTGATTATGAATGATGAATCTAAAGAGAGGTTTTTGTTGAAGAGCAAGATAATGAATCTCTTACGCAGCTTTCTAAATGAAAAAGGGTTTATTGAAGTTGAGACTCCCATGCTCCATGCTGTAGCCGGTGGTGCAGCCGGAGCGCCTTTTAAGACTCATCTTGAAGCCTATGATCTAAATCTTAATCTTCGGATTGCTCCGGAGCTTTATTTGAAGAGACTGCTTGTTGGAGGGTTTGAAAAAGTCTATGAGATAAATAGAAGTTTCAGGAATGAAGGCGTCTCTACTAAACATAATCCTGAGTTTACCATGATGGAGCTATATTGGGCCTATGCAGATTATAATGATATAATGGCTCTTACTGAGGAGCTCTTCTCTTTTCTTGCTCGCGAGATAAAAGGGGATGAAGAGTTTGAGTATCAGGGTAAAAAGATTAGCTTTAAAGCCCCATTTAAGAGGTTGAGTTTTTCAGAGATATTAGGAGAAGAAGACCTCGACATAGATAAGCTTAAGGAGATAATGGAGAAGAAGCTCGATAAGAAATTAGAGAAACTCTCTAGGTCTCAGATTTTAAATCTATGTGAGGATTATATAGAAGAGCAGCTCGATGATAGCCCTATTTTTGTAGTTGATTATTTAAAAGAGATATCCCCTTTGGCCAAGACAAAAGAGGGCAGCGCTAATCTTACCGAAAGATTTGAGCTTTTTGTCGCTGGTATGGAGATTGCTAATGCATACAGCGAGCTCAATAATCCAATTGAACAGATGGAGAGGTTTCAGGCTCAGAGCGGTGAGAAGAGAGAGCATGTAGATTATGATTTTGTTCAGGCCTTAGAATATGGAATGCCTCCCGCTGGAGGGTTGGGGATAGGTGTAGATAGGCTTATCATGTTACTTACCGACGCAGCTTCTATCAGAGAAGTTCTGTTCTTTCCGTTGCTAAAACCAGAAAATACTTTATGAGGTTTGAATTCTGGCTGGCCAGTAAATATCTTCTGCGAAGAGAGACTAAATTCCTAAAGCTTGTCTCTGTTATAACAGTCCTAGGCGTTGCTATTGGAGTAATGGCGCTGCTGGTTGTTATAGCGGTTATGAATGGTTTTGATCAAGAATTAGAAGATAAAATCTTAGGAACAAACTCTGACATCCTAATAAAGTCTCAGAGCTTTATTTCTAAGCCAGATGAGATTATAGCCAAAATCCAGGGGTTGGAGAATGTAGTAAGTAGTTCTTCTATTATAGTAGGAAACGGAAGCCTTATTAATGAGGGTTATTTGGAAAATATATATATCAAAGGTATAGACTTAGAGAGTGAAAAGAAGACTACCAGAATAGATAACTATCTTTTAAATAGGTTAGAGAGCATATCAGAAGACGGTATTATTTTAGGTAAAATTATTGCTCAAAAGATGGGCTTGGGAATCGGCTCATCCATTAAAGTTCTTCTGCCTTTTAATCTTGATAGCTTTGATTTTAAGGTTGTTGGGGTATTTGAATCAGGGATGTATGAGTATGATTCTTCCATGGCCTATATAAATATTCAGAAAGCAGAGAGCATCTTCAATCTTTTAGGTGCAACTGCTATTGAGGTTAAGATAGAAGATTCTTATAAGGCTGATAAAGTTAAAGCTACTATTAAATCTTGTTTAGGGTCTGATTTTGATGTCTTAAGCTGGATGGATATGAATAGGAATCTCTTTAGCGCACTAAAGCTAGAGAAGACGGCAATGTTTATAATACTTTGCCTGATAATACTCGTAGCCTCTTTTAATATTGCCAGCATTCTTATTATGTCTGTATTAGAGAAAGTGAAAGATATCGGCATTATGAAGGCGATAGGGATGAAGAATGCAACCATAAGAGGGGTCTTTATGATGCAAGGTATGCTAATAGGTCTCTCAGGTATAATTTTGGGTTCTGCCTTAGGGGGCGGAATAATATATCTCCTAGATAATTATCCTATTATAAAGTTGCCTTCAGACATTTATTACATTGACCGCTTGCCGGTCTCTACGTCTCTATTAGATTTTGCAATTATTATAATTGCTGCTCTTGCTATAACATTTGTGGCTACGTTATACCCTGCAATAAAGGCATCTAAGTTTGATCCTGTTGTGGCCTTGAGGTATGAATAATGATAACACTTAAAAATGTAAACAAATCTTTTAAGGTTGGGAATAAGACAATAGATGTTCTAAAGGATCTCTCTTTTGAAGTGGCGGAGGGTGAAATTTTAGCTATACGAGGCCCCTCTGGTGCTGGTAAATCAACGCTCCTTCATACTATAGGAGTCTTGGAGAGACCGGATAAAGGAGAAGTCTATTTAGAGGGAGATGATATTTATAGTTTTGATGAAAATAGAAAGGCTATATTCAGAAATAACAATATCGGCTTTGTGTTTCAGTTCTATTATTTAATTCCAGAATTAAGTATTCTTGAGAATGTTGCACTGCCTCTACTTATAAAAAACATTAAGAGACCTGAAGCATTAAGTAAGGTTCGGGAGATTTTAAAATTTTTGCAGATTGATAATAGAGCAGATCACTATCCCAATCAAGTTTCAGGGGGAGAACAGCAGCGCACTGCTATTGCTCGGGCTCTTATAGTAGAGCCTAAGATTCTTCTCTGCGATGAGCCTACTGGAAATTTGGATTCTCAAATGGGCGAAGAAGTGCTAAAATTACTTGAATTAGTAAACAGAAATAGAAATACTACTATTATAATTGTAACTCATGATCGCGATGTAGCTTCATGGACCAAGAGAGAGCTTTATATAAAAGACGGTTTTATAGAAAAAGATAATCAGATTAAGTAGCGGCTTAAGGAGGATGAGATGAAAATTTATCTTAACGGTAATTTAGTTGAAGAAGAAGATGCAAAGGTCTCTGTTTTTGATCATGGGTATCTTTACGGCGATGGTGTATTTGAAGGAATAAGGGCATACAATGGCTTGGTGTTTAGACTAGATGAACATTTAGATAGGCTCTATAGCTCTGCTCATACTATTATGCTTAGTATCTCTTTGACTAAAGAAGAGATAAAAGAAGCTCTTTTAGAAACATTGAGAGCCAACGATTTAAAGGATGCCTACATTAGGCTTATTGTCTCTCGCGGTCAGGGGGATTTAGGTTTAGACCCAAGAAAATGCAAGAGCCCAACCACTGTTATAATTGCAGATAAGATCGCGCTCTATCCGCAGGAGTTTTATGAAAAAGGGCTTGATATTATTACAGTTCCTACAAGGAGAAATATAACCGAGGCTGTCAACCCCCAGATTAAATCTCTTAATTACCTTAATAATATCATGGCCAAGATAGAGGCCATTAATTGCGGATATGAAGAGGCTATTATGCTAAATAACGAAGGCTATGTTGTAGAGTGTAGCGGTGATAATATATCTATACTCTCTGACTCCAAGCTCTATACTCCGCCTGATCATTTAGGTGCTTTAAAAGGCATAACGCAGGCTGCAGTTGCAGGGTTAGCCAAAAAGATGGGCATTGGTATTGTGCAAGAAGTTTTCTCAAGGCATGATATCTATAATGCTCAGGAGTGTTTTTTAACAGGTACCGCTGCTGAGATCATCCCTGTAGTCAAGGTTGACGGTAGGGCTATCGGGTCTGGTGGGCCAGGAGAGGTTACGCTACAGCTGATTAAGGATTATAGAAACCTTACTAAGAGTGAAGGTATTTCGGCTTATTAATTGGAGGATAGATTGTAAATATGAATTGTGATATTTGTAACGAAAAAGAAGCCTCGGTTCATTTAACTGAGATAATAAATGGTAAGGTTACAGAGCTGCATCTCTGTGAGGATTGTGCTAGGAAGAAAGGAACGCAGATGGAGCAGCACTTTGGGATTTCAGACCTCTTATCTGGACTTGCTGATTTGAGCACTCCTTTAGAGGTAAAAGAGGAGCCTACTCTAAAGTGCTCTAATTGCGGGATGGGTTATAATGATTTTAAAAAATCAGGGCGGTTTGGTTGCAGTGAATGTTATGAAACCTTTAAAAAACATATTCCATCTTTGCTTAAAAGAATACATGGTTCTACTAAATATGTTGGAGATATACCTAAGACGGGTGAGTTTAAGGTTGTTAGAGATGAGCTGCAGCAGTTACGCAAAGAGCTGCAATCGGCAATTGAAAAAGAAGAGTATGAGAGAGCGGCTGAAATAAGAGATCAGATAAAAAAGTTAGAGAAGAAGAGAGTAAAAAAAGATGAAAAATAGTAATGTCGATACTCTATTGAACCAGCCTAGTGCTTGGTTAAAAGGTACAGGCGAGGACTCTGATATTGTTATTTCAAGCAGAGTGAGGTTTGCCAGGAATTTAAAAAACATACCTTTTTATCACTGGGGGAATGATGAGCAGCGCCAGCAGAGTTATTCTAAAATCAAAGAGGTTTTGGAAGATATTCCGGATTTTAAAAACGGTATCTGGTTGGATATGGATGGGTTGAGTGAGCTAGATAGGTATTTTCTTCTTGAGAGACATTTAATAAGCAAAGAGCTGGCCGATAAAGGAGCCTATAAGGCCGACCTTGTAGGAGATAGGGAGATAGTCTCTATTATGGTTAACGAGGAAGATCATGTTCGCCTCCAAGTCTTAGAGTCAGGGTTCTCTCTGCTTGATGCTGTTAATATAGCCAGGAAGATAGATAGTGAGCTTGCTAAGAGACTTGACTATGCCTTCAATTACGAACTTGGTTATCTTACAGCTTGCCCTACTAATACAGGTACCGGCCTTAGAGCTTCTGTGATGCTGCATTTGCCTCTGCTTGTTATGAGTAAGCAGATTTCAAATGTTATCAACACGATAGCGAAACTAAGCTTTACTACTCGCGGTTTTTATGGAGAGGGCACTGAGGCTAGCGGAAATTTTTTTCAAATCTCTAATCAGGTTACTTTAGGAAGAGCTGAAGAGGAGATTATTGAGAATCTCCAAAAAGTTATAATTCAGGTTATAAGTTATGAAAGAGCAGCCAGAGAGAAGTTTCAAAAAAAAGACAAGCTCTCTTTAGAAGATCAGGTGTTCCGTTCCTACGGTATGCTGCAGAATTCACGTCTTATAAACAGTAAAGAGGCAATAGAACTTCTTTCTAATTTGAGATTGGGAGCGGATTTAGGTGTCATAGATATAGATTTAAAGCAGATTAATGAGCTCCTGTTGTATATACAGCCGGCCCATCTGCAGAAATTTGAAGGTAAGGTTTTGAGTTCAAAAGAGAGAGATATAAAACGTGCAAGACTTATAAGAGAAAGAATAGCATAGGAGGTATTATGAAAATGTTTAATAGGTTTACCGAACGTGCCAGGAAGGTAATAATAATTGCTAAAGAAGAAGCTAGAAGATTTAACCATGATTTTATTGGTACAGAGCATATTCTTTTGGGCTTAGTAAGAGAAGGCGAAGGTGTTGCAGCTATTGTTTTAAAGAGCCTTACTCTTGAGCTTGGTCAGATTAAGACAGAGGTTGAGAAATTTGTACAGCCTGGGCCAAATGCCGTTATCTCAGGGGACGTACCTTTTACCCCTGCAGCTAAGAAAGCGATTGAACTGGCTATGGATGAGGCAAACTCTCTCGGCCATAATTATATCGGTACAGAGCATCTTCTATTAGGTCTGGTAAGAGAAGGCGAGGGGGTGGCATCGCAAGTGCTTTTCAATCTCGGTTTAAATGCTAACAAGATAAGAGAGTCTGTAATGGATCTCTTGGGTACTCCATCAGGTCAAAATTTAAGCGGTGCTGGTCCGGGAGGCCCTGCAGTAAAAAGCAAGACTCCTGCTTTGGATACATTTGGAAGGGATTTAGCTACTTTGGCCAGAGAGGATAAACTTGATCCAGTCGTAGGCAGAAGCAATGAGATTGAGAGAGTGATGCAAGTATTATGTAGGAGAACAAAGAACAGTCCGGTCTTACTTGGTGAAGCCGGAGTTGGCAAAACTGCTATTGTTGAGGGGCTAGCGCAGAAGATAGTCTCTGGCGATATTCCGGATCTTCTTAGAAACAAAAGGATTGTTGCTCTAGACTTAGCTCTTATGGTTGCAGGAACTAAATATAGAGGGCAGTTTGAAGAGAGAATAAAGGCTGTGATGAATGAGATTAAGAAGACAGAAAATGTTATTCTTTTTGTAGACGAACTGCATACCCTTGTAGGTGCAGGCGGCGCAGAAGGTGCAATAGATGCATCTAATATACTTAAGCCTGCCTTATCTAGAGGAGAGATTCAGTGCGTTGGCGCAACTACTCTAGATGAGTATAGAAAGCATATCGAAAAAGATGCTGCCCTAGAGAGGCGTTTCCAGACTATTATGGTCGATCCTCCTACTGTTGATGAGACGATCGAAATACTTAAAGGGTTGAGAGATAAATATGAGGCGCATCATAAGGTTAAGTTTACAGATGAGACTATAACTGCTGCAGCTAAGTTGTCCGATAGGTATATTACTGGTAGATTTTTGCCCGATAAGGCAATAGATTTAATTGATGAGGCGGGATCTAAGGCTCGTCTCTCCGTTTTAACCATGCCCCCTGAACTTAAAGATCTTGAGGGAAAAATAGAGGATATTAAGAAAGAGAAAGAGGCTGCTATTAAGGGTCAAGACTTTGAGCGTGCGGCAAAGATGAGAGATCAAGAGAGAGAGACCAAAAAAGATTTGGAATCAAATAAAAAAAATTGGGAGAAGACTAAGAGCGAGGAGCAGCCGGTTGTTACTGCAGAAGATATTGCAGTAATTGTATCTAAATGGACAGGTGTGCCATTGATGAAATTAGAGGAGACTGAAAGCGATAAGCTATTAAAGATAGAAGAGGAGCTTAGAAAGGGTGTTGTAGGTCAGGATGAAGCTATTCATGCGATAGCACGTGCTATAAGGAGATCGCGTGCAGGATTAAAAGATCCCAAGCGCCCGATAGGTACTTTTATATTTTTAGGACCTACAGGCGTAGGTAAGACGCTTCTTGCAAAAGTGTTGGCGGAGTTTTTGTTTGGAAATGAAGATGCGTTAATACAGCTTGATATGTCAGAGTATATGGAGAAGTTTAATGTCTCTCGCCTTGTAGGTGCTCCTCCAGGTTATGTAGGTTATGAAGAAGGCGGACAGTTAACAGAGAAAGTTAGACGGCGGCCTTATTCGGTTGTATTGTTGGATGAGATAGAGAAAGCTCATCCGGATATCTTTAACGTATTACTCCAGGTTATGGAGGACGGCAGGCTTACAGATAGCTTTGGGCGGCGTGTTGATTTTAGAAATGTTGTGTTGATAATGACTTCCAATGTCGGCGCATCGCTTTTGAGGGTGCAGGGGGCGATAGGATTCAAATCCGGAGCAGAGTCTAGCGAAGTTGATCATAACTCTATGAAAGATAAGTTGATGGATGAAGTCAAGAAGACGTTTAAGCCCGAGTTTTTGAATCGGGTTGATGATACGACAGTCTTCCATTCTTTGAATAAAAAGCATCTTACTGAAATAGTAGAGATTGAACTAAGAGAGGTAATAGAGAGAATACAGGAGCAGGGACTTGATATGGAGTTAGCTAAAGATGCAAAAGATTTCTTGATAGATAAAGGGTTTGACCCTGTTTTTGGTGCCCGCCCCTTAAAGAGGACTATACAAAGATATATAGAAGATCCTCTTGCTGAGGATATTATTGCTGGAAAATTTAAATCTCCCGATGTTATCCATGTTAAAAAAGCATCACGCAAAGAAGAGTTGGAGTTTAAAAAGAAAGGTTAAGTTTATTAATAATCTTCTCCAATATTAGCTTCTATTTTAAATGTATATATCGTATTTAAAAAAAAGATATAAGATATTTCTTATTTTTCTGGCAGTCTTTTCAATACTTTTTTCTTTAAGCTTTGCTCTTTCCAATACAGTTCTTAATATGGTAATAAAGAATCTAATGACAGGGTCGTCTATTCCGTCAGATGTTAAGATTCATGCAAGACAATTTATTTTTTCTCTTGAAGACGGGGTTGTATTAAAGAATCTGTCTATATCTAGAGGAGATAAAAATTTTGTAATCCCTAGATTTGCAATCAAGAAAAATAACGGTTTTATTTCAATTAAAATAAAAGGGGTGTTATTAGATCTAAATTTACTTAAAAGTTTAATAGCTATCCCTATCGGCAGCAGTGCTTCTAACGGTGTCTCTTTAAAAGTTAGGTTAGATGATATCGATTTTTTATCTCAAGGTAAGACTATAAATATAGATCATGGTTCTATATCATCCGGTAAGAATGGTGTTCATTGGGATTTAAGATTTACTTATCAGGGGTTAAATTTAAATGCTAGAGGCTATGCTTCGCTTGAAAGAGAACTCTGTTTTTTTAATTTTACTTCTGAATTTATGAAAACAGTTTTAGTGGGTGAGTATGATTTAAAAAGAAAAATTCTAAGAGGAGGAGTATTTTTTAGAGGAGATTTCTATCGTTTAGGAGCTAAAGCTTTAAGCGAGCATGGAGTTCTCTCCCTGATAGATGTCTCTTTAGGCCCTCTCTCTATCCCTGGACCTATAGAGTTAAATCTTAATAAGGGTTTGAGTTTTAATTGGGCTATTCAAGGCGGTTCTTTAGACGCATCTGGCTTTCTTGATTTTAAGAGCGAAGAGGATAGACTTCGCTTCTATGTTAAGGTTTTAAAGGCCCAGTTTGGAGAGTATGAGTTAATAACAAACTCCTATATAGACTATCTTATAGATGAGAATTCCTTGGTCTTTGACTCTGTAGGTACTGTTTTAAACAAGATGCCTTTTTCAGAGATCTCTTTTAAAGCAGCACTGACAGATAGAGGGGTAGTCCTTGAGAGGTTTGGCTATGAAGGCGGAATAAGTCTTAGTGGTTACTGCGATTATAATTTAAATCATAGTATTCAGGGGGAGTTTAATGATTTCAATTTGCATGAGATGATGACTGTGGTTATGCCGCTCTATGCCCGCTATCTAAGCGTTCCCAAGATAAATGGAGAATTTAATTATTTTTTCTATGATGATACAAGATTTACAGATGTTGCATTAGAGCTTGGAGAGGGCAGGATTATAGATGTTGTATTTGAGAGCGGCAGGGTTCATCTGATGGGGAATTCAAATATACTAGAGTTTGTCAATTCAGAGCTGGTCATTGACGGTATGCGCCTAGCTTTTGAAGGCAATGTTGACATAGCTGAATTTCCAACTACTGCTATGTGGGAAGATGTTTTTTTAGTTCCTATTTCAACCTCTTATCCTTTTGGGGATATATCTTTTGAGGATAGGTTTGGAGATAGAAAGATGTCTTTAGGTGCAAAGCTAAAAGAGAATGTGAGATTGGATTATAATGTGGAATTTTCAGCAGATGAAAACTACAATAAGAATGAAGTATCGTTGGAGATTATAGGTATACCTAATTTAAAATTGCGCTTGAAGGATAACGAAGAGATAATGGGAGTAGAGAAAAACATTAAGTTTTAATAATTATGAAGGAGAGAATAAATAGTTTTTTCTGTTATATCGGTAGGTTGACTATGCTCGCAGGGCATATCATCAACCTTCTTTTTACCAGAACACCTCGGTTTGATCTCCTTTACAAGCAGATGATTAAAATAGGATTAGAGAGTTTTCCTATAGTCTCTTTGACATCTATATTTATAGGTATAGTTATTGCATTACAAAGCGCTTATCAGATGCAGAGGCTTTCAGCAGAGATATACATCGCCTCCTTAGTTGCGCTTTCAGTTGTACGGGAGCTAGGACCTGTTATAACCGGTCTTGTTGTCGCTGGCCGCGTCGGGGCTTCTATCTCTGCCGAGTTGGGTACAATGAAGGTTACCGAGCAGGTGGATGCTATGGAGTCAATGGCTATTGACCCTGTTCAGTATCTTGTGATCCCCAGGTTTTTAGCGCTTCTTATTATGCTTCCAATCTTGACTGTATATGCTGATATAATAGGCATATTTGGAGGGTTCTTAATAGGAGTAACTAGACTTGGCATAGGCGCGACTCAGTATTTAAAGCTGACTTTTGAATCTTTAGTTATGAAGGATATCTATAGTGGTTTTTCAAAGCCTATAGTCTTTGCAGTTATAATTGCCTTGATATCTGCGCAAGAAGGTTTTATGGCAAGAGGCGGAGCAGAGGGTGTTGGCAGGGCAACTACACGTACAGTGGTCAATACTTTCATCTTAATCATTACAGCGGATTGCTTGATAACAGCATTCTCCTATTTTATTTTATAATGATAAAAGCAGTCAATCTTTGGAAAAATTTTGAAGACTTAGAGGTTTTAAAAGGTTTAGATATTACAATAAATGAGGGTGAGGTTTTTGTCATAATTGGTCAGAGCGGATGCGGCAAGAGTGTGTTTTTAAAGCTGTTAATAAACCTTATTGAACCTGATAAAGGTGATATATTAGTAGAGAATGAGGATATACTAAAACTAAATGAAAAAGAGCTTAGAGAATTAAGGATGAAGTTCGGTTTTGTGTTTCAGAATTCGGCTCTCTTTGATTCTTTGAATGTATATGACAATGTCAGCTTTGAGTTAGCTCAGCATACTGATTTAGATCAATATTTAATTCGTGAAAGGGTGGCCGACTGCCTTAAGCTTGTAGGCCTGCAGGGTATAGAGGATAAGATGCCGGCTGATTTAAGCGGAGGGATGAAGAAGAGGGTTGCTATAGCTAGGGCTGTAGTCTTAAATCCCAAGATAATGCTCTACGATGAGCCGACTACAGGATTGGATCCGATTGTTGCATCTTCGATAAATTATTTGATTAAAAAGTTAAAACGGGAAGTCAATGCAACCTCTATTGTGGTTACCCATGATATGAGCAGTGCTTATTCTATAGCAGATAGAATCGGTATGCTTTATAAAGGAAGGATTATTGAGACAGGCAGTCCAGATGAAATAAAGGCCAGCTCTAACCCTATTGTCCAACAGTTTATCAATGGCGATATTCAGGGCCCTATAGAGATATGATATATAGCATTGAGGATTGTAACTTAAAAATTGAAAGAGTAGATATTAAAGCGGTTAAATTAAGTTTAATTTTGTTGGGAGGATAAAACTATGGAATATTGGAGAAAGAGTGAATGGAGATTGGGCCTCTTCATTGCCTGCGGCATTGTTATGTTTAGCGTTCTTGTTTTTACTATAAGCAATCTTAACTTTTTTCAGAGAAGTTATGAAGTAAGAGTTCTTTTTAAGTTTGCAAACGGTATAGAGAGCGGAGCTCCAGCTAGACTTGCAGGTGTAAAGGTTGGTGAAGTTAAAAATGTTAAGATAATCTATAATCCAGATAACGAGGCCCCTCTTGTTGAGGTTGACCTATTGATAGAAGAGGATGTTTTGATTAGGCAGAATGCCAGCGTATTGATCTCTACACTGGGATTGTTGGGTGAGAAATATGTTGAGATATTACCTGGTGATAAAGGCCGAGATTTGATAAGAGACGGTGATATTATAGTTGGCTATGATACTGTTCCGATGGCAAGGCTTTCAGACTTGGCATATCAAATTGCTCAGAAATTAGATCAGACTATAGATTCTGTGAGAGAGATTTTTCTCAAAGAAGAGAATAAGCAAGACTTAGAAGATATAATCGTAAATATGAAGGCTTTAAGCTATAATTTGAATAAGCTGGCAATTGAGACCAATGAGGTTATGAGCAAGATAAATAATGGAGAGGGTACTTTCGGTAAGATTCTTTCTGAGGATGTACTTTATTATGAGATACTTGAAATTGTAAGAGACATCAAGAGGAATCCTTGGAAATTGCTGAGGAAGACAAAGAATTCTGAAGATACATCTTTAGACGATGGCAACCAAGGTTATTTACGTTGAGGGCGGTTTTTAATATGAAAAAGAGTACTATATTTATTTGTCAGAATTGCAGCTATCAATCTAAGGGATTTTTAGGGCGTTGTCCGGAGTGTGAGAGTTGGGATTCTATGATTGAAGAGCTCAAAGAGCAGGAGAGCAGAGTTATATCTAGCGGTAAGTCTGCTCAAGTATTGTCTGAAATAGAATTTGAAGACCAGAGTAGAGTCTCAACAGGGGATAATGAATTTGATCTTGTCTTAGGCGGTGGAATCGTTCCGGGATCTGTTGTGCTTTTAGGCGGGAGACCTGGTATTGGCAAGTCTACCATCATGCTTCAGGTAGCTTTTAATATTGCAGGGTCTAAAAAAAGCGTCCTCTATGTTTCAGGCGAAGAGTCTTTGGCTCAGATTAGGATTAGAGCGAAGAGGCTGAATGTTAAAGAAGAGTCTAGTCTGTTTTTTCTATCCGAGACTAATTTAGAGGTTATAATATCTCAAGTTGAGTCGTTAAATCCAGATTTTCTGATAATAGACTCGATACAGGTTGTCTCTCATCCTGATCTCTCTTCTTCTGCTGGAACTATAAGCCAAGTTAAAGAGTCTGCTCAAAAGTTGACGAGGATTGCAAAAGATAGAAATATTTCCACTTTTCTTGTAGGGCATGTTACAAAAGAGGGCTCTCTAGCTGGCCCTATGGTTCTAGAGCATATCGTAGATACAGTTCTTTATTTTGAGGGAGAGAGCTTCCTGTCTCACAGAATATTAAGGGCTATAAAAAATCGATTTGGCTCTACCAATGAGATAGGTCTATTTGAAATGACAGAGGACGGATTGAAAGAAGTGAAGAATCCATCGTCAGTATTTCTATTGGAGGAAGAGATTCAGACTCCCGGCAGCGTCATTGTCTCTACTCTTGAAGGAACACGCTCGCTTTTAGTTCAGATTCAGGCTCTTGTTGCTAAGTCTTACCAGGGTTTTCCGTTGAGACGTACTATAGGTTTAGACCACAACAGGGTGACTCTGCTCACTGCTGTTTTAGAGAGAAGAGCCGGTTTTGGTCTCTATAATCAAGATATCTTCATAAATGTTGTAGGGGGGCTGAAGATAGGAGAACCTGCTGTAGATTTAGGTGTGCTTTTGGCTCTAGCTTCGGCTTTTAAAAATAAGGCTCTGGACAATGATTTAATTGTTTTTGGTGAAGTTGGTTTGGCTGGAGAGGTAAGAAAAGTTGGTTTTGCAGAGAAAAGAGTAAAAGAGGCAATAAAGTTAGGATTTAAGAAATGTTTGATTCCCAAAGGAAACTTGTTGGAAAAAGACAAGTTTAATATTAAAATATTTGAAACCGTTAACATTAAAGAAGCACTAAAAATTTTGGAGTAAAATATGAAATTAATAAGATTGATTTTTTTTGTGTTAGTTGTAGTTTTAAGTTTCGTTCTTTTTTATTTTAAGAATGCCAGCTTGAATAGTGTCCCGTTCTTTACTTTTATATCGTTAGGAGTAGCATTTATCTTGATAGAGTATATTAGCTCTAAGATTAATACGATATATCTGACATCTTTTCTGCTTGCTCTGTTGGTTAGTTCTGTGTTCTCTCTTATCTCAGTAAAGCTGTTCTCTTTCTATAAGCTTGGCATAGCTCCTGAGATAGTTGTCGCTCTCTCTTTTGTCTTAATTTTTTACCTCTGCTTTGCTGCAGCTTTCAAATTTAGTGAGACAAAACTATTCTCAGCTTCAGGCTCTAAGAACGAACTGATAGTTGTGGATACATCTGCAATTATTGATGGCCGGATTGCAGATCTTTGCGCGACTAAATTTTTGTCGGCCAGGTTCTTAGTTCCCAAGTTTGTACTTAAAGAGCTGCAGCATATAGCCGACTCCCATGACCATCTTAAGAGAAAGAGAGGTAGGCGTGGTTTGGATATTTTAAGTAGGATGAGAAAGGCTAAGGTGGATCTTGTTATAGATGAGCATGATTTTCCTGATATAAGAGAGGTGGATGCTAAATTAGTCCAATTATCTAAATTTTATGGGGCTTCTATTTTTACAACCGATTATAATTTAAATAAAGTAGCTCAGCTGCAAGGGGTCGTAGTTTTAAATATTAATGACCTTGCAAATGCCCTTAAGCCTGTAGTATTGCCGGGTGAAAATATGAAGATAAAAGTTGTTAAGGAAGGCAAAGATAATAAGCAGGCGATTGGTTATCTGGATGATGGCACAATGGTTGTGGTTGAAGATGCAAAGCACTTAATGGGTAATATTGTAAGCATAGTTGTAACAACAGTACTGCAGACCTCAGCCGGAAGAATAATATTTGCTAAGAAAGCTAAGCATTAATATGCAGATTGCATTTGTTCTTCTGGCAGCTGGAAGTGGCGAAAGATTAGATGCTGAAGTTCCCAAGTCACTTGTTAAGCTTGATAATCTTCCTCTGTTTATACATTCTCTGATTAGATGCAAGGAGGCGGGTTTTTTTAATCAGTCTATCCTTGTTGTGCCTGAAGGGTTTAAAGAAGATTTTAAATCTGCTTTATTTGAGCATGGTCTTGATGTTGATAGTCTTGTTTTGGGCGGCTCTAAGAGAGTGGAATCTATGTCCAATGCTCTTGACGCCATCAAATATGCAGACTATGTGTTTATACATGATGCGGCGCGTCCATTTATTAGCGTTAGACTGATGGAGGCTCTTTTAAAGGAGGTGCAGAAACATTCTGCCGTCATGCCTGCATTAGCAGTCAGCTCAGCATTAAAAATATCTAAAGATGGTTTTGCGGTCAGAACATTGGATAGAAGGAATATGTATACTGTTCAGACACCACAAGTCTTTGATTTTCAATTAATCAAATTAGCACTATTGGAATTTAAAAATAGAAATATAGGAGACGAGGTGTTTGATGACTCCTTTCTATTAGAACTTAGCGGTAACAAAGTTAGGATGATAGAAGGGGATCTGTTTAATTTTAAGATTACATACCCTCAGGATTTAGAATTTGCAAAGAGGATTTTAGAATAATGCAGATAAAGATTGGTTTTGGATTTGATTCTCACGGTCTTGAAAAAGGTGATAAGATCAAGCTCGGTGGAGTAGAGATAGAGTCTGATTTTAAACTCAAAGGATTTTCAGATGGAGATCTCATTATGCATGCCTTGTCTGATGCTATTCTTGGTGCTTTATCCCATAAGGATATAGGGGAGTTGTTTCCTGATACAGATAGTTCTAATAAAGGTAGAGACAGTGCTGATTTTTTAAAACAAGTTAAAGAGTTGATGCTCTCAAAGAATTATAATTTGAGTAATATTGATATAACTGTTGTTATAGAAAGACCGCATCTTAGCCCTTACAAAGATAGGATAAGAGAAAATATAGCTGAAATATTAGAGCTAGACAACGATTTAGTCTCTGTCAAGGCTAAGCATACCGAGGAAGCTTTTTCAACTAATACAGCTGTCTGTTTTGTAGTTGTACTATTGATGAAAGCATGAGCTTTATATGCCGATTCATCTCAAGTTTAATTTCCACTCTATTTTTATTTGATCATTATGTTTCTAGTTTTTAGGTTTCTGTTTTTATACAATTTAATATGATAATTTAGCGTTCAACTTGTTCTCTAGTTATAGCTTTATATATTGACATTTTATGAGGTTCAGAGATAATAAATTACAATGTTTCTAATTATTTTAATCGTTGCAATAATAATGGGATATACTATCTCTATTCTGTTTAAACCTGAGATAGAGGCAGCTATGGATCGTGATCCTGCAGCCAGGAGCAGTATAGCCATAATAATATTATATCCTGGACTACATGCTTTAATTGTCCATAGACTCTCTCATTATCTTTATGGATTTAAAGTGCCTTTTATTCCCAGGTTGATATCTCAGCTAGCAAGGCTATTAACTGGTATTGAGATTCATCCTGGAGCTGAGATAGACGATGGGCTATTTATAGACCATGGAATGGGTGTTGTAATAGGTGAGACCTCTATGATAGGTAAGAATGTAACTCTCTATCAAGGTGTTACATTAGGGGGGACTGGCAAAGAGCGTGGTAAGCGCCATCCTACTATAGGAGATAATGTTGTTATAGGTTCTGGAGCCAAAGTATTGGGCAATATAAGAATAGGAGACAATGTTCAAATAGGCTCCAATGCTGTTGTTATAAAAGATGTACCCGATGATTCTACTGTCGTTGGAGTTCCGGGAAGAATGGTGAAGAGAGAGGGTATAAAAATGCCCAAAATATCTTTAGACCATACAGATCTACCTGATCCTTTAGCTCAGTCTATAGATCGCATTCAGAGTGAGATAAATGAAATAGAGGATGTCTTAAAGCAGTGGCGTAAAAAGAAAGAAGAAGAGCTAAATGGCGATTAAAGTTTTAAACTCCCTTAGTAAGAAGAAGGAAAAGTTCCAATCTATAAAAGAGAATAGGGTCAGCATCTATCTCTGTGGTCCTACTGTCTATGACCAGCCCCATTTAGGACATTTAAGAAGTGCTTATGACTTTGATGTTATAAGAAGATATTTTCTATTTTCAGGATATGAAGTATTGTTTTTAAGAAACGTTACCGACATAGATGATAAGATTATAGATAAGGCCAGAAGTTTATCAAGCAAAGGTCTAAAAGAATCAACTCGTGAGATTGCTGATAAATATTATAAGGCCTATGATCTTTGGATGACTAAGTTTGGGATATTGCCTCCCGATATAGAGCCTTGGGCTACAGATCATATAGCCCAAATGCAGGAGATGATTCAAAAGCTTATTGATAGAGATTATGCCTATATGTCAGACGGAGATGTTTATTTTAACATTAAGAAGTTCAAGAATTATGGCAATCTTTCTCATCGCTCTGTTGAAGATATTATATCAGGTGTAAGAGTTGAGCCTGGCGATAAGAAGAGAGATCCGCTTGATTTTGCTCTCTGGAAAAAAGTTAAAGAGGGCGAGCCTTTCTGGGAAAGTCCTTGGGGGGAAGGGAGGCCTGGTTGGCATATAGAGTGTTCAGCTATGAGTACATGTTACTTAGGAGATACCTCTGATATTCACGCTGGCGGAAGAGATTTGATATTTCCGCACCATGAGAATGAGATTGCTCAGGCTGAAGCGGCGACAGGGGAAAGGTTTGCAAACTACTGGCTGCATAATGGTATGCTTACAATTGATGCGCAGAAGATGGCTAAATCTCTCGGCAACTTTATAACAATAGAAGATGTTTTAGGCAAGTATCATCCTGATGTTATTAAGATGTTTTTTCTGTCCACAAACTACAGTAGTCCTATTGATTTTTCCTGGCAGAGATTGGATGGATTGAAGTCTGTAAAGAGCAGTTTTGATTCTTTTTTTTCAAAGTTAAGAGTGATAAGGAATATAGAACATTTAAAATCTGAAGTAAAATCTGAAAAAGAGTGTTTTGCATTTGATAGCCAGATCGATGGCCTGGTTTCTAAATTTAAAGATGCTATGGATGATGATTTCAATACTGCTTTAGCATTTGGAGTTCTTAATGAGATGCTAAGTCTTGGTAATAAGGTGTATGATGATAAGGAGCTAGAGTTTTCGTCTAAAGCTATTCTTTTGATCAGGATAAAGAATTTTGTCTTAAAGTTATCTAAAATATTTGGTCTTTTTGAGGATCTAGATTCAGGTTTAGATGGCTATAAGCAGGCAGTCGATCTTTTGATAAAAATTAGAGATGAATTGAGAGATAGCAAGTTATATCAATTAGCAGACAAGATAAGAGGTTATTTAGAAGACATAGGGATAGTCCTAGAAGACGGCGCAAGCAGATCCAGCTGGAGAAAGGTTTAAGTTTGAAATCTAGAAATAAAGAATCGCTGACAGCTTTTCTATTTTTAACTCCAAACATGATTGGGTTTTTAGTCTTCATTTTATTGCCTGTTATATTCTCTCTTGTCTTGAGCTTTTTTAAATGGGAGCTTATCGGCAGCGGAGAGTCTCTGTTCTCTAATCTTAAGTTTGTTGGTTTTGATAATTTTATTAAGCTCTTAGGTTTTCATTTAAAAGACGGCCGTTTAATAGCTAATGATCCCCATTTTTGGCAGTATCTTTATAATACTGTGTTTCTGATGCTTATAATACCCATAGGCATTCTAGGCTCTCTGATATTAGCTATAGCTGTTAATCAAAAATTAAAAGGCGTTGTATTATATCGAGTTATATTCTTTCTTCCCGTTATATGTCCTATTGCTGCAATAGCAGTTCTCTGGAAAGTATTGCTTAATCCCGATTTTGGTCTTATAAATAGTTTGATAGTTAAGTTCTCAACTCTATTGGGCTTAGAGCTAGAAGGGCCTAATTGGTTATCTGATGCTAATTGGGCAAAGCCGGCAATCATGCTTGTTAACCTCTGGATGACGGTGGGCGGTTATAACATGATCCTATATTTGGCAGCATTGCAGGGTATTCCAAAGGACCTCTATGAGGCAGCAAATATAGATGGGGCTAGCTCCTGGCATAAATTTCGCTATATTACGGTCCCCATGATATCTCCAACCACTTTCTTTATAACAATTATGAGTATAATTGGAGGCTTGCAGGGTTCTTTTGCTATAATATACATCTTAACAGGAGGAGGTCCAGCCGGGTCATCTACCACTATAATGTATTATATATTTACAAATCTTTATGAATTTCAGAAGGCTGGATATGCTGCCGCTGTTGCCTGGGTGCTGTTTATTTTAATATTCCTTTTCTCTAGGATATATTGGAAGAAAGGCGGGAGCTTGGTGCACTACTGAGGGCTTAGATGAAGAACGAGATTAAGACGAGAAAGAGATTTAATGGAAAAATTACCAAAAATATCTTTTGGTATCTCTTTCTTTCTATTTTTAGCATTACCATGATTTTACCTTTTGCCTGGATGATATCTACATCGTTTAAAGATTCTGTCGAGGTTTATACAGGAGACCCTCTAGATTGGAGAAGCTGGATACCGGATAACTTTCTCTGGCAGAATTACGCCGACGTTTTTAAAGTAATACCATTTTTAAGGTTCTATTTTAATTCTCTATTTGTTGCTTTGTGTGTAACTTTAGGCGTTGTTACTACAAGCTCTCTTGCCGGCTATGCTTTCTCACGACTTAATTTTATAGGTAGAGATAAGATATTTTTTGCCTACCTTGCAACCATGATGATACCGGGTGCTGTTGTAATAATACCAGTATTTATTTTAATGCGGTACTTTGGTTGGATAGATAGCTATAAAGCGCTAATCATACCTGCTATGTTTACAGCCTATGGTACTTTTATGTTGAGGCAGTTTTTTATGACTTTACCTAAAGATTTAGAAGATGCTGCTAAAATTGATGGCTGTGGTTATCTGGGGATATTTTTAAGAATAATACTGCCTCTTTCAAAGCCAGCCTTGGCAACTCTTACCGTGTTTACCTTTATCGGTAACTGGCAGAGCTTGCTTTGGCCGCTCCTTGTAACCAACTCAATTGATATGTTCACTGTTCCTATTGGTCTATCTTATTTTGAATCCCAGTATTATCTTGTTAATTGGACGCTTCTTATGGCGGCCTCTACTATGGCAATTATTCCTATCGTTATAATCTTTATCTTTGCTCAGAAGTTCTTTATTCAGGGTATCAAACTTGAAGGGATTAAAGGATGAAGGGGACATTCGTTACATTTGAAGGTATTGAGGGAAGTGGTAAGTCTACCCAGGCAGGGCTTTTTATAAATTGGTGTCAGGAAAACGGCAAAAAGGTACTTTTTTTAAGGGAACCAGGTTCAACTTCTATCGGTGAGAAAATACGCGAAGTATTATTATCCCTTGATTATAAAAATTTTTATCCTCAGACTGAACTGCTACTTTTTCTATCTGCCAGAGCACAGATGGTTAGAGAAAAAATAAGACCTGCTTTAGAGGAAGGCGTTATAGTTATTTTGGACAGATATCTGGATTCTACTTTTGCCTACCAAGGATATGGTGAGGATATCCCCTTAGATCTTATTGATAAAATGAATTCTTTTGCGACCTCTAACCTCATGCCGGACATCACCTTTCTTTTAGACATAGAGATAGGGGAAGGTTTAAAAAGAGCAGGATTTAAAGATAGAATTGAAAAAAAGGGCTTGAAGTTTCATAGTAAAGTTCGAGACGGTTATAATAGATTAGTCGAAAGTTCCAATGGAAGAATGCATGTTGTTAAGGTTAAAGAAGATTCCTTAGAGACTCAAAAAGAGATAAGAGAAATTTTCCAGAAAAAGTTTTTTTATAAGTTTCTTTAGGATAATTAAATATTTGATTCTGTTTAGTAGAAAGAGTATATTAAAAGGCTAATTAGTTAGTAATAAGGAGGTAATTATGAAGAAGGGAATAGCTATTGCTGTTGTTCTGTTTTCCGGTGCTGTATTTATGTCATCTGTTTATGCTGGAGAGAAGCAAGGCGGAGTGATGGGAAAAGAGATGATGAAAAGCAGCGGCAGTGATGTGAGCTCTATGGCAATGAAGATGATGATGGGTAAATCCATGGTTGCAACCGAAGACGGTGGGGTTGTTGTTATGATAGGGAATAAGCTGCTTAAGTATGATAGAAATCTTAATCTCAAGAAAGAAGTAAAAATTGAAATTGATTTTTCTGAGATGAAAAAGATGATGAAAAAATGCAAGAAGATGATGGATAAGAAGAAGTGTATGATAAAGGAGAAGAAAGAAGAGATAGAGTAGATATAGCGTTAAATCAAGGCCGCCTTTGAGGCGGTCTTTTTATTTTTTTCTAAGTATAGTTGGGCGTGTTGAAAATTTTAGTTTGAGAGATTGCGTTGAAGAGGCTGTTAACAATTACCTGTATTAAATTTCTGAATTTAAGAAAGTTAAACAGACAGAAACTGACAAGGTAAGCGTATTCAGCAATGCTTTGCCCTCAACCGTTTAATTACCTGCTATTGCAATCATCGCAATCCTGAGGAAGATAGTCAATCTTAACGCATCTCCGCTCAAGAGCATGAATATTTTGCATATCGTCTGAACCGCGGGTTAGATCTAATTTATTGAAACTTATATCAATAGTATCGATTATTGTGTCATCAGGAAATTCGTTATAAAGCCCTGGGTTCTTGACTAAGGCTGAGATATCATCTATAAAATTGTGATGGAGAAATAGCCAGACTATATCGGTAAGCTCTGAGAGTGAAGAGATATCTCTTATTCGGTTTTGAGCAAGGTTTAAGTTTGTGATTTGAGCTAAATTAGGATTTTCGAAGACCCTTATATTAAAAATTTTATTAGCGCAGAGATTTATATCTACTAGGTTGTTTAGGTTATATAATACTCCAATATCCTCTATAAAATTGTCAAAGAGCTCAAGTTTTTTTAAATTATGGAGATTACCTAATGCTGAGATATCTTCAATATCGTTTTGAGAAGCTGCAAAGTATGCTAAATTGGTAAGACCTACTATCGGGGTGAGGTTAGATATTCTTGCTTCGCCTTCTTCTCTCTTTCCGCAGATACTTGTATGGTCAGATGGGGTTTTCCACTGTCGGGGATTCTTATTATCTGAGATATCAAGATGGGTCAAATTTATTAAAACAGGGTTATTAGTTAAAGGGTGTTTTGCCCCTAGAGCAGTTATATCTGTAATCATGTTGCCGTTTAGGTAGAGTTTCTTTAGATTTGACATGTTTGGATGAGCGAATGTCCTGATATCGGTTATCAAGTTATATGATGCTCTGAGTAGTGTGAGGTTGGTGAGGTAGCACACAGCGCTTATATCTCTTATCTGGTTGTATTGTATATCAAGTTCGGTCAATTGAGTGAGATTGGCGAGAGATGTTATATCCGTTATTTGATTATTACCTAAGTTAAGATGCGTTAAATTAATTGCATATTCTAATCCTGTTATATCTTTAATTCCGCAGCAGGATAATTCAAGGTTTGTCAAAGCTTGCATATCCTGGATAGTTATTGCTTCTCCAGTCTCTTTTTCTAGAACGGATCTTAGGCGTTGATTAAGAATCATATCTGGGATGTATACTCCGTTATCAACTGTTGCATTAAGATTTGTTGCGATTTTGTTTGATGAAGGGAGGGGACCTATGGATTGCATGATTGGATCAAATCTGCCTGATATTGGGTTAAAACCATAAGCATATGATGAGATCAAAGCTGTTAGTAAAGATATTTTTAAGATAGTATTATTCATTTTTATCCTTTTGTGAAATTGAAATTTATATAATAAATATACCATATGTAAGGTAGGAAAACAAATTTTAGGAAAAAATATAACAGATGGTACTTTTAAGTAAGATTTTAAGAGTTGTTTTCGTTTTTCTTTCTCGTAGTCTCATGGTGGGTTATCTTCATGGTAATATCGTCAATAGCAGCATAGATGCATGGAATAACAATTAAGGTTAAGACTGTTGCGCAGATTAAGCCCCAGACAATAGTTAAAGCCATAGGTTTTAAGAATGGATCGCCTCCCCAGATGCCATAGGCTGTAGGAGTTAGGCCTAATGAAGTAGTTATTGTTGTAAGTAGAACAGGTCTAAGGCGTAATCGGCCAGCCTCTATGATTGATTTGCGCCTATCCATTCCTTTCTGGCGCAGGTTATTTATAAATTCAACCAGGACTATTGAATCATTTACAACTATACCGCTTAGACCGACAACACCCATAAGCATAAAGAAACTTAATGGAAGGCCGTGGAGCAGAAATGCCCAGATAACGCCTATCAAGCCGAAGGGAATAGCCGTCATAACAATAAAAGGCTGAATGAGCGAATTAAAGTTAGCAGCCAATATTATAAATATACAGAAGAATGAAATTATAAAAGCTCTTATGAATCCTTGGATCGATTTTACGTTCTCTCTCTGTTCACCGCCGAATTTAACTGTATATCCTGGATATTGATTAGGTATATCTTTCATCTTTTGAGCAAGAAGCTGGTTAGCCTGGATGGAGGTTATATTCTTATTGTCTACATCGGCTCTGACTGTTATTACTCTCCTACCGTCTAAGTGACGTATCGTAGAGACAGCTGTTTTATCTTCTATCCTAGCTACCTTATTAAGGGGTATAAGATTGTTGAATTTATTGGGAATTAGTATTTTATTAAAAGTAGTTCTGCTGTTGCGATAGTTTTGCGGAAACATTACCAAAACATCTATCTCTTCTTCTGCTTTTGTCGACTTTATTGAGGTTGCAATTCCTCCTCTAAATGTTGTACGGATATTCGAAGCAATCTCATCAATCGATAAGTAGGTGCTGGCTGCAGCCTCTTCATCGACAACTACTCTTATTTCGCTCTGTCCTATTTCGTAATCTGATGTTATGTCGGTTACACCTGGTATATCCTCTAATATTGAATATGCTTTTTGGGATATCTCATTTAGTATCTCAAACCCATCGCCCCTTATTTGGATTGCTATAGCCTTACCTGTTGGAGGCCCTTCTGCCTCTTTTTCAAAATATATTTTATCAAAACCTTCTACCTCTTTTAATAAAGATCTTAAGCTATTGATAATATCATCAACCCCTCTTTTTCTATCTGCAGCAGGGCTGAGATATATAGTGATTTGAGCAATATGGCTTCCAGTCTTTCCGCTGGGATCGAATGCGTGGTGCGATGACCCGGATGAGCCAATTTCAGTTGTATAGGCATCAAGCTCATTAGGCGGGAGCTCAGATACTATTTTTTCTACTTTATTTATCAATCTCTCTGTCTTATAAAGATTGGTACTTATTGGAGCTTCTGTCTTTATATAGAATTGATCGATACCCTGGCTTCCAAATAATATAAAGGGCATAAATTTAGCGACTACAAATGTTAAGATTAGGATTATAGATATTATTGCTAGTATAAGGTAGCGTTTATTTAGAGCTTTATTTATGGTTTTAGTATAAAAATTAATCAGGGCCTTAAACCATGGCCGCTCTTTTTTGGATTTAAATTGTTCACCTACTTTTAACTTTACAAAATCTGCAATATGGGAAGGCAGGATGACCAATGCTTCAAATAAAGATGCAGCTAGAGCAATTGTTACAACAATAGGTATTTCACGGATAAATTTTCCAATTATACCTTCCATGAACATAAGAGGCATAAAGGCCGCTACTGTAGTTATAATAGTTGTAGTTACCGGCTTAATGACTTCCTCTGTTCCTAAAATGGCTGCTTTTTGGGGTGGGTGTCCTTCTTCTATGTAGCGGGAGCAGTTTTCGGCTATAATTATCCCGTCATCTACAAGCATACCTAATACTATAATAAGACCAAACATAGTTATCATGTTTACGCTTATTCCGGCAAAACCCATTATTGCCAGGGTCATACTAAAGGCTATGGGTATGCCCATAGCAGTAATAAGGGCTATTTTTAAATCCAGGAAAAATAGAAGCACTACCAAGACTAAGAATATTCCAATGATACCGTTTTGTCTTAACACTCCAAGACGTCTTTTAACATAGAAGGACATATCGTCGATATAGGAGGTATGGAGTTTCGGATTAGCGTATACTGAGTATTCTTTAACAGCTTTTTTAACAGCCGTTACTATTCTTATTGCATCGCCGCTACTCTTTTTAATAACCGTTAATGCTATAGAACGTGTACCAAAGCTTTTATTTATTGAATCTTCTTCTTCAAAAGAGAATTTTACCTTAGCAACGTTCTTTACATAGAGCCAGTTTCCTGTATCGTTTGCTCTTATTACAACATTTTCTATCTCATCTACTGTATAGAACTCTCCTGTAGTTCTAATACTAAATTCCTCATGAGATCTGATTTTTCCTGCAGGTATGCTTATATTTCTTTTACCAAGAGCTGCCATTATCTCTTCAAGTGAGATCTGATACTCTTTTATCTTATCAGGGTCAACCTCGACCCAAATCTCTTTATTACGCCAGCCGCTTTTAGATATTGAAGATACACCTTCTATATCTTCGAGAATATCTTCCAGATTCTCGGCATCTTTCTGTAAGTCCCATTCGCTCATATCTCCGCTCAATGCAATTTTAATAACTGGGATTTCACCTGATGTTATCTCTGTTACCCGAGGGTCTTCTTTAACCTCATTAGGCAGACCCCTCACTCTATCTACAGCTTTTTGAATATCATCTATTACTTTATCCTTATCTTTAGCATCACTACTTATCTCTACCAATATTGAAGATAGATTATCTGTTGAAGAGGAGCTAAATTCTTCTATACCATCTACGCCTTTAAGTTCTTTCTCAATAGGCGTAGTTACTAATTTCTCTACTTCATTAGGGGCTGCTCCTGGATAAGCTGTTGTTATTATAACGGTATCAAAGGAGACCTCAGGGAAAGCCTCTTTTTTTATTTTTGATATAAAGAGAGTATAGAATCCTGCAATAAGGATAAATACAGATATAAGGTTTATTAACAGCGAGTGCTTTACGGAAAATTCACTTATTTTCATAGTGTAGAATTCCAGTATTTATCAAGCAGTGTATTTTTTTTAATAGCCAAATCTATCAAGCTGATATGGTAATTATAAAGGGTGGCTGCAAGGTTTAGTTCTGCATTTAATAGGTCTTCTT
This sequence comes from Candidatus Kaelpia aquatica, assembly GCA_030765335.1. Taxonomy (NCBI): domain Bacteria; kingdom Pseudomonadati; phylum Candidatus Omnitrophota; genus Candidatus Kaelpia; species Candidatus Kaelpia aquatica. Next base: position 30,751 of record JAVCCU010000022.1, read on the forward strand.
CATACCTTATAACTGTATCTGAGCTGGATCTTCCGTAGTTAAATCTTTTCATCTCTTCGTGGAGTTTATTTCTTTGCAGCTCTACTATTGAGTTATAAAGTTCAGCCTGACTTTTTAAGCTGTTTACGCTTTTGACCTTGTTGTATACTTCTTTAAGTATCAGTCGTTCAACTTTTTTTAAAGAGAGCAAGAGCTGTTCTTTATAAAGGTGCGCCTCCTTGAGCTCTGAACGGGCTGCTCTATTTTCTAGAGGAATATTGAAGCTTATTCCTACATAGGTTTGAGAATCATTCTCTCTTGATAGATCACTCCAGGCATCGCTCTCACTGCTTCTGATGCCATTTTTGGTAAAGCTTGCTTCTAGGTCTATCTCTGGCCATAGAGAGTTTTTCTTCATGCTTATATCTATATCTTTAGATTTAAGTTTGTTTTTAATGATTTTATAGTCACGCCTAGCCTCTATTGCTCTCTCTAGTTCCGTATCTATATCTTTACTTAGAAGTTCTGTTTTTAAACCATCTAATGTCTTTATGTTAATAGAGGAGTCTTCTTCGTTTAATAGAAATAGCAGATTGTTTTTAGCCAGTTCTCTCTCTAGCTCTGCAATAAGGAGCTCATTCTTTCTGCTTTGAAGACTTGCTTTAACTGCAAATATATCTACTTCTTCTGCTAAGCCTCGTGAATATTTATCTTCATATTTTGCATATAATTCTTTGGATTTATTGAGCATATCATTTCTTATATTCAATATCCTATCTCTTAAAGCTAAGTTCCAGTATTCGGTCTGGACATTATATATAATGCTCTCTATGGAATCCAAAGAGGAGTATTTAGCATTCTCTATGTCTATCTTTGTTATTTTGATTTCACCTCGATCTTGAAGTCCGAAGAAATTTTTACCTAGAGGCTGGGTTAAAGCCAGAGTTCCAGATGTTTCATAATTTGGGCTTATTGTGACTGTTGAGAGACTTGAAGAGGTTCTCCCATCTTCTGCTTTAAGCTCTATAGTTGATCCTGTTGGCAGAGTTTTCTCTAGGCCCATTGAAAATGATTTACTGCGCGTGCGAGAGTTATCTGTCGTTGAGGACAATTGCTGTTTATTGTCGCGGTGGCTGGCTTCTAAAGTTAAAAATGTATCAAATATAGACTCTTCTTTTTCAAGTTTTGTCCTGCTTCTGTAGGTATCATATTTTGCAATCTGTATCTCTAGTGAATTTTTAAGTGCAAGATCTGTTACGGATTCAATTGACAGGGGCAGTACTGCGGCAGGTTCAATATCTTCAGCTTTAAGGTCTATCTTTTCTGCGGTTATTTCATTTAGAGATAAGGCTTTATTGTTGTTAAATATGATGATAATAATAGCTAAAGATAAAACTAGTGCTTTATATAAAATTTGATGTTTATTGTTTTTCATTTTGATATAGATCGGCTTTTATTTTCTTTAAAATATTTAGGTAATCTTCTCTCTCTTTTTCTGTTAATTTAGAGAATAGTTTTATTATCCCTTTCTCTCTCTCTAGGCGTACATTTTTTACTATTTTCTTACCCTTCTCTGTAATTTTTATATAGATGACGCGCCTATCTTTTTTATCATATCTCCGTTCTGCTGTTTTTATAGAGCAGAGCCTCTCCACTAGGCCCGTTGTAGCAGGCAGGGATATGTTGAGTTCAGCTGCAATATCTTTCATCTTCAGAGGTCCTTGCAGAGATAATATGTTGAGTGCTAAGTACTGGGGCATGGTAATAGTCCCATTCTTTAAGGCGTCATTTTGGTTTTTAGCTGCACCTCTTATTATATGAGGCAGTATTCTTGCAACTTCTTCGGCAAAATATTCAATATTCATTTTTTATTTATTTAATTTAATAAATAGTTCATGTCATTAATTATTTCCTGTATTAATTATTGCATATTATCTTATATTAGTCAAGATGTTCTGGTATAATAGCTAGGTAAATATAGGAGGCATTATGGTTATATTCTTTAAATTTGTATTTTTGGTAATCCCGCTGACGTATATTTTATTTGAGAAAAGAATCTCTTTAGCTGTAGCAGCAGCGCTGTTCTCTTATTTTCTAATTCTAAGAGTCTCTGAGTCTAACTCTGGAATATTGAATCTCCTCATAAAATCCAAGCTCTATTCTAGAGTTAAGAATATTACTAGAGAGAAACAGCTGAACGTTCTCTATATGCTGGGAGCTATATTTGTTGTAGTCAACTTTTTCCAAAAAGATATTGCCTGCTTCTCTCTCATATTAAGTTTGCTTTATATTGCACTATTATCTTTTCTGGAGAGGTTTTCTAGGATTCGACTCTTAAGTAGGCCTTTAGATATGATGCTGATTTTAACTTTAGCGATCTATCCTTTAGCTAAATACCTGGGGGTTCATTTTGCACTTTCCGATAATGTTATAAATTACTCTCTATTGAGTGTACCTTTAATACATTTTTCTTTACGTTGGCCGGAGGAGAGTTTCTCGGTTATATTTTTTACGGCTTTTGCGGCTCAATTTATTAAAAACTCTTTTTAAAAATGGTTAAGAGAGAATTGTCTTGCGGCGGGATTCTATATAGAAGAGTAGAAGATAGTTTTCAGATTGCTTTAGTTAAAAGGTTAAGAAAAAATGGCCTAACTGTCTGGTGTATTCCCAAAGGCAAGGTTGAAGAGGGTGAAAGCCATAGAGAGACTGCACTGAGGGAGGTCAGAGAAGAGACAGGAATGAATGGTATTATAGAGAGCGATTTAGGTAATATCAATTACTGGTTTTATGATACTGAGGATAAAGTTAAGATAAATAAGAAAGTATATTTTTTTCTTATGGCATACAAAGATGGTGATTTAGGGGATCATGATTCCGAAGTTGAAGAGGTAAGATGGGTTGGAATAGATGATGTTTTAGACTGTATGAGTTATGATTCTGAAAAAGATATAGTTGAAAAATCAAAAAATAAATTACTTGAAAAGGGGGTTGCTTGAAAAAGCTTGTGCTCCTATCCTTTATTTTAGGGTCACTATTTACATTGAGAGCCTATTGTCAAGATAAGGTTTTGATGGTGGTACCTAAGAAAGATTTTCGGGATGAAGAGCTGTTTGTCTCTAAAGAGATTATTGAGCACTCAGGTTATGGAGTAGATATAGCCTCTAGTTCTCCAGGATATTGCTTTGGCATGTTGGGGCATAATATCGAAGCCACCATGTCTTTAGATGATATCAAGGTGGCAGATTATAAAGCTGTAATATTTATAGGCGGTGTGGGAGCGAAAGAGTATTGGCATGACAATAGAGCACTCTCTATAGCTAGGGATGCCATGAAAGAGGAGATTGTTTTAGCTGCGATATGCATAGCTCCTGTTACTCTGGCCAATGCCGGAGTTTTGGAGGGTAGAGGCGCTACTGTGTCAGCTTTGTTTAAAGATCAGATTATAGCTAAAGGCGCAATTTATAGTGGTTCCGGTATCGAGGTTGATGTTAATATTATAACTGCAAGTTCTCCTTCTTCCAGCGAGGGGTTTGGTTGTAAGATAGTTGAGCTTTTAAAAGATAGATAGCTTTTAATTTCTGGAGGTAGATATGAGTTCTAAAAAAATAGTACTGCACTTTCCTAAAAAATTGGTTGACCGTCCTCTTGTCTGTGATGCTGTTAAAAAACATAATCTAGATTTCAATATCCTTAGGGCTTCAGTTACACCTGATGAAGAAGGGATCTTAGTCTTAGAACTTACGGGGGCGGCTAAAGATCTTAATAAAGCAATTAAACTCCTAAGGAGCAGCGAAGTTACAGTTCAGCCTTTAAGCAAGGATGTTGTTAGAAATGAGCCTAAGTGTACTCATTGCGGGCTCTGCGTAGTCTATTGCCCAACAAGCGCTTTATACACCGACAAAGTAACGCAGGAGATAATCTTTGAAAAAGATAAATGTATTGGATGCGAGATCTGTGTCAAGGTCTGTCCTACCAGAGCTATGGAAATTAATTTTTAATGCAAGAGAGGTTTTATAGGGATTGGGTCAAGAATTATGGAGGAATAAGTTTTCAGGCCCAAATTGAAGAGACGGATCTGTTTATATCGGCAGATAGTGACATTAAAGATCAAGCTCTCGATTGTGTTAAAAGGCAGAGAGCCTTGTTGAAGGATTATATAAAAAAAGATAGTTCATTTCTCACCTCGCTTGAGCCGATTGAAGTCGAACCTCAGGCACCTTTAATTATAAAAGAGATGACTAGGGCAGCTTCTATAGCCGGGGTTGGGCCCATGGCGGCTGTTGCCGGTGCGATGGCAGAGATTGTTGGAAGAGAGCTGCGCGAGCTAAGCGAGAACATAATAGTTGAAAATGGAGGTGATATCTTCATAGATACTTGCCGCAGCAGTGTGGTTGCTCTCTATGCAGGTAGTTCTTCTATGTCGGGTGAAATAGGCTTAAAATTAGATCAAAATATTATGCCTCTTGGAGTCTGCACTTCTTCAGCTACAGTAGGGCACTCTTTGAATTTTGGTAAAGCCGATGCTGTTACTGTGGTATCTGATTCAACTGCTATTGCTGATGCATTAGCCACTTCTATTTCAAATATGATCAAATTTTCTTCTGATATAGACTTTGCTTTAAAATATGTTCAAGATATTAGTGGTATTAAAGGGTTAATCATAGTTGCAGCTGGAAAGATAGCCTTTTACGGTGATGTTGAGATTGTAAAATTATGATTGTATAAAATTTGAGACATTTTTTAGCTATCTTCTTGCAGCTATTTTAGTTATAGTAATTATCTTGACATGAATTTGCTCTTATGCTAACGTAATTCTGATAAGAAATAAAAAAGGAGGATGCAATGACTAAAAAAGATATTGTCAGTAAAATTGTAGAGAAGACAGGCTATAAACAGACTGAAGTTAAAAATACAGTTCAGCTGATATTGGATACAATGACCTCTGCTCTTGTGGGTGGAAATAATATCGAATTGAGGAATTTTGGAGTTTTTAAAGTAAAGACAAGGAAGCCTAGGCAGGGACGTAATCCGCGAACAGGAGAGATAGTTCCTGTACCCCAAAGGCGTGTTGTGGTTTTCAAGCCAGGCTTGGAATTGAAAGAAAGATTAAAATAGAACCGATTTGATCGGGAAGAATGTTTACTTCTTACCATATCAACCTGGCTGTATGGAGAGAAGGAAGAGGAAGGTGAAGCATGAGTAGCAGAGGTAAGGTCAAATGGTTTTCGAACCAGAAGGGCTTCGGTTTTATAACACCAGAAGAAGGGGCGGATATCTTTGTCCATTTTTCTGCAGTTCAAACCGAAGGCTATAGGACGCTTGGAGAAGGCGACGATGTGGAGTTTGAGATAGTCGAAACTCCTAAGGGTCCTCAGGCTGCTAATGTAAAAAAAGTTAGCTAAACCAAAATTATAAACCCGCTTCTCTCTATTTTTTGAAAGAGGCGGGTTTTAAAATAATACTTTTTTTGTTTTTTTTCAATGCATCCTTGTACCTATCGTATTATACTAAAAATGGGTAAAATATGAATTATAGAAGGTTGCGAGGCACAGAAGATATATATGATCCAGAGGTTGAGATCTGGCATAGGATTGAAGCTATTGCCGAGGATATTTTCAAGCTCTACGGTTATAAGGATATAAGAACGCCTTTAATTGAGTACACAGAATTATTTAAGCGCAGCATCGGTGAAGCCACCGATATTGTAGAGAAAGAGATTTATCAATTTCAGGATAATTCTAAAAGACTTATATCTCTAAGACCAGAGGCTACCGCTTCTATTGTCAGAGCCTATCTTGAAAATAGCCTTTACCAAAAGCCTGGAGTGGCAAAATTTTATTATTCAGGGGCAATGTTCAGGGCTGAGAGGCCTCAGAAAGGACGAAAGAGGCAATTTCATCAGCTAGGCGTTGAAGCTATAGGTTCTCTATATCCTGAGATGGATCTAGAGGTTATGTTGTTAGCTCAGAAGTTTTTTGATCTTCTGGGCATTAAGGATTATATTATAGAGCTTAATACTTTAGGCTGTAGAGAGGATAAAAAAAAGATATCCGACTATTTAAGGAAAGAGATTAAAGGCGGCCTTCAAGATCTCTGCTCCAGCTGTCAAGAGAGGTACAATAGGAATATTTTCCGGGTTCTAGATTGTAAAAACCCCGCTTGTAGAGAAAAAATATCAAGGTTAAATATTGATATTAAGAATGCTGTATGTGAAGATTGCATAAGGCATTATCAGGATTTAAAAGGCATGCTTAACCTCTTAGGCCTTAAATATGTAGAGAATAAGTATCTGGTCAGAGGCTTAGACTATTATACCCGCACCGTATTTGAGATATCTCATCCAGGCTTAGGTGCTCAAAACACCATAGCTGCAGGGGGGCGGTATGACAATTTGGTAGAAGATATGGGCGGTTCTTCCACTGGAGCTGTTGGTTTTGCTTTAGGGGTAGAGAGGCTGATAATGACGCTTGATGAGAAGGCCGGTTACTTTAATAATTTGGATGTTTTTATTATTTTACAAGATAGAAGTTTAATAGATCAAGCCTTGCTTAAGCTTGTTGAGTTCAGGGATAATGGTATCTCAGCAGATATGGATTATGAGGGTAAGTCATTAAAATCGCAGATGCGGTTGGCTAATGAGAAAAACTCTAAGTTTGTTTTAATATTAGGAGAAGAAGAAGATAAGCAAGGGTTCTATTCTTTAAAAAATATGGAAGCACATCAGCAGCAGAAAATAAAAAAGACAGATATTTTAGATGTCGTTAAAGGAGGTTTAAATTGCTAAGGACTCATTATTGCGGAGAGCTTCGAAAAGAAGATAAAGACAAAAAGGTTGTTTTGGCCGGGTGGGTTTATAGAATAAGAGAACACGGTAAAGTTACTTTCCTTGATTTACGTGATCGGGAGGGTCTTATCCAGATTGTATGTGTTCCCAGTATTTTAAAAGATAGCGCGAATGTTGTTAAAGAGTTGACTAAAGAGGATGTTGTCTATATTGAGGGTACTGTTAATGAGAGGCCCCAAGGTACGATAAATAAAAATATTCCAACTGGAGAAGTTGAGTTGTTGGCGTCAGATGTTAGGCTGCTCAATAAATGCAAAGATCTTCCTTTTGACATAGAATCGGAGACAGAAGTATCTGAGGATCTGCGCCTTAAGTATAGGTATTTAGACTTAAGAAGAGAGGAGTTAAAGAAAAACTTTATCTTCAAAGACAAGGTTACCAAATATACCAGGGACTTTTTTCATCAGGAAGGATTTTTAGATATAGAAACGCCAATACTTACAAAGTCTACGCCTGAAGGGGCTAGAGATTTTCTGGTTCCTGCTCGCTTGCGTTCGGGGAGCTTCTATGCATTACCTCAATCTCCTCAGCTTTTTAAGCAGATTTTAATGATTGCAGGCCTTGATAAGTATTATCAGATAGCAAGATGTTTTAGAGATGAAGACTTAAGGGCTGATAGGCAGCCTGAGTTTACACAGCTGGATTTAGAGATGAGCTTTATTGATGAAGAGGATATCTTTAATCTTATAGAGGGGTTGTTAAGTTACATTTTTAAGAAAGTGTTAAATTATGAACTAAAGACCCCCTTCCTGCGCCTATCTCATAGAGAAGCTATGGAAAAGCATAATTCAGACAAGCCGGATTTAAGAACAGAAGGAGATGATTTTTGCTTCCTCTGGTTAAAAGATTTTCCATTATTCAATTTTAGTGTCGAAGAAGATAGCTGGGATATGGAGCACCATCCTTTTACTGCGCCTCATCCAGAAGACATAGATCTTATAGGTAAAGATATGGGCAAAGTTAGGGCCAGGTCGTATGACCTAGTTCTCAATGGTGTTGAGTTAGGCAGCGGCAGCATTAGAATACATCAGAGAGAATTACAGGAGAAGATTTTCAAAGCCATAGGCATAGACGATGAAGATGCAGAGCGTAAGTTTGGTTTTCTATTAAAAGCCTTGGATTCCGGGGCACCACCTCATGGAGGTTTTGCTTTAGGGCTAGATAGAATGCTTGCTTTAATGTTAGGGGAGAATAGCATCAGAGATGTAATAGCTTTTCCTAAGACTCAGCGTGGTATCTGCCTTTTAACCGATGCCCCTTCGCATGTTGATGTTGACCAGTTGCTGGAATTAAAAATAAGAACATTGAAGGAGGAGAGAGATGACTAGAAAAATACCATCTTTAATCTTAATGGCAGCTTTATGTTTCTCTTTAGGTTGTATAAGTGTAGGAACAAGAGAGATTATAATGCCTGATCAAGAGGTGATAGGTAATCAGGGTTATATGGAGGGTTCTCCTTTATCGACGCATGGAGATAGAGAGATTAAAAAGAAAAAGATTTTCGACGTAGAGATAGAGATTCCAGATCTGTTTCAGAAAGAAACAGCATCTTCTTACGATCAGACCATATGGGGTAATCAAGGGTATTTTCAAAAGAGAGATACCGAGATACCTTGTATTTATGTTGCTCCGAAAAAGAAACCCCTTCCTATTGTAAAGCCAGAAGAGGTATATGAGGGTGAAGATGATGCAGGTTCTCTTGATCCATGTTCTTGGAAGCCTGTGGAGCCTGCTAGAGTCGAATATATGGATTATGCAGTAGTCGAAGGGGACAGCCTTTGGATTATTGCAAAGAGAGTCTATGGCGATGCAACAAAATGGAACCTTATATCTGATAATAATCAGGATGTTTTAAAAGGCCGCAAATACCTTAAACCTGGAATGATATTGAAGCTACCTGTTTTGGACGAGAGTAGAGCCCAGTATATAAAATGAAAGAGAAGTTTTTAGAGCTTGAAGATAAGATTATCCAAACTCTTGGCAGTCGTTTTGATGGTAATGTTAAATTGATTAAGAGAATTAGGCTTAGATATTAAAGGCTTATGAAAGTAAGAGAGAGAAAGAAGATACTGAGACTTCGTAAACGAAAAGGAACCAGAGACTCCTTGAATTTAAAATTTTTTGTTCGGCCTTTAATAATACTTAGCACTGCATTTTTAATCACCGTAATATACCATCTGGGCGGAGAGGTGTCCCAGCTTAATCTAAGGGAGGGCGATATAGCCTTAAGAAATGTATTTGCTCCCTTTAGCTTTAATTACAGCGTCGGTATAGATAAGAATAAAACAGAAGCAGCAAAAGAGAGGGCTAGGTTAAATTTAGGAGAGGCCTATTCTCTTGATGAAGGCGTGTCTCTGGTCGTCTTAGATAAGATTAAAAAAATATTTGATTATACGCCGTCTGTTTTTATCGAAGGAGAAAATTTATACTTACCTGAAGAGCTGATACCTCTTATGCCTCAGGGTCTAGATTTTAAAGATCTCCGTGCTCTAAAAGAGTATAACCTAGATTTGGTTTTAAAAGATATATCTGAACAGTTGGAAGAGTTCTACAAGAATAGCTATATTATTTCTGACTCTGATTTTTCAAGATTTATTTTGTCAGAAGCTAAGCACCTCTATGTAAAGTCCGGAAGTGATTATGCTCAGCTCCCCAGAGATAGTTTGCAAATAGTTACTTTAAGTAAGGCCAGAGATATTCTTTCTTCAGAGTTTAATAGGGTATTCAAGTTTAAGAATAAAGAATTGGTAATAGGTCTAATATTTTGGAACTTGGAGCCCAATATAGTATTCTCTGAAGAAGAGACAGAGGTGTTTAGAAAAAGAGCAGAGAAGAGCGTAGAAGATGTATATATACGTAAATATATTAAAAAGAATGAGAGCATTCTTTCAAAAGGCAGACATATAAATAAAGAGGATCTGATTAAGCTCAGAGAGATTAGCAGTAAGTCCGAAGATAAAAAATTTCCCGTAGCCTTAGGAGTCTTTATATTCTCCCTGCTCTTTCTTTCTCTAATCACCATCTCTTATAAGTACTTTAATCCCAAGTTTTATCAAAATGTTTCTCAATTAATTTTAGTTTCCTTGGTCATTTTGATTACAGTAGCTATCTCTAAAGGAGTGGTGCTCTCTCCGTTGCCTAGTTATATCATCCCTGTTGCAATGGGGCCTATGTTAATAGCTGTTCTGGTCTCTTTTCCTGTTGCAGTAAAAGTCTCAATCTTTGTCGCTATTATAAGCGGCATCATAATAGGGGATAATATAGTACCTGCGGTATGTTTTCTAATTGGTTCCCTTGCCGGCACTATGGCCATGAAGGATATCCGTAACCGTCATCAGCTCCTTAAAGCTGGGATAGTTGTCTCGGGTGCTCAGTTTGTTGCTCTATTTGGACTGGGGCTAGCCTTTGGTATGGATAATAATATTCTTTTGAGAGAAGGCTTGATGGCCGTATCAAGCGGAATCTTGGCGGCTTTCTTTACATTGGGATTATTGCCTATCTTGGAGCACATCTTTAAAATCATAACCAACATAAGCCTTCTAGAGTACTCAGATTTAAATCACCCATTATTAAAAGAACTTTTAGTAAAATCTCCTGGGACATACCATCATGCTCTTGTTGTGAGCAGCTTTGCTGAACAGGCTGCGGAATCAGTTGGAGCTAATCCTCTTTTAGCCAGAGTCGGTTCCTATTTTCATGATATTGGAAAGTTGGAAAAACCTGAATATTTCTCCGAGAATGTATCTTTAGAGAAGAAAGATAAGTCTAAACATGAAAAGCTTTCTCCCTCTATGAGTAGTTTGATAATTATAAACCATGTTAAAAAAGGTATAGAACTTGCACAGTCATATAAGCTGCCTCCGGCAATAGTGGATTTTATTGAACAGCATCATGGGACTTCTTTAGTATATTATTTTTATCATAAGGCTTTGGAGGGTAAATCTCCTCAGGATATAAAAGAAGAGCAGTTTAGGTACCCGGGTCCTAAGCCTCAAACAAAAGAGGTTGCAATAGTCTCTTTAGCCGATACTGCTGAAGCAGCGACGAGAAGCCTCCAGGATCCGACTTCTGCTCGCATAAAAGGCCTAGTAAAAGAGGTGATCAATAATAAATTTATTATGGGTGAGCTTGATGAGTGTGAGTTGTCCTTTAAAGATCTGCATAAGATTGAGGATGTTTTTACTAGACTAAGTGTTAGCGTACATCATGGGAGAATTGAATATCCTAATGGCAAAAAAGAACTTTGACATTGTTGTACATAGTATAGATGCACCCTTAAAGAAGAATAAGATTGCTTCTTATTTTGAAAAAATAATAGAGGTTTTGCCTGAAGCTAAGGGTTTCTCTTGGAGTATTGCGGTAGTCTCAGATAGAGATATGAGAATATTAAACAAGAATTATAAAGACAGAGATAAGACTACCGACGTGCTGGCCTTTTTTTATCCTAACGGAGATCCTCAAGCAGAGATTGTAATATCTTCAGAGATGGCTGTTAAGAATGCTCCTTGCTATAACAACTCTCCCGAAGAGGAGTTCTTAACTTATTTAATTCACGGGGTATTGCATATTTTGGGATATAATGATATAAGGAAAGGTCAAAAAGATTTAATGTTTAAAAAGCAGAGCGATATTTTAGGGAAGATACTATGAAAAAAAGAACTTTTACTGCGCGGCTAAATAATGCGGTTGAAGGATTGATAGGTGTTTTCAAGGATCATAGAACTGTACGCTTACATCTTCTTATAAGTAGTCTTGTTTTTGCAGGAGGTGTTTTTCTTGGATTAGGCAGAGTGGAGCTGCTCTTTCTTGCCATGGCTCTTGGGCTTATACTTTTTGCTGAAATGATTAATTCTTGCATTGAGATGGTGCTTGATTTTGTGCATCCGAATTATGATAAGAAGTTGGGTAAGATTAAAGATATGCTTGCAGGTACGGTCCTGTTTATGGGCCTAGTATCGTTTTTTGTAATCTATCTCTTGATTAGTCCTTACTTGGAAACTTCTATGCCTAGAGGTTTTGATAGGCTAAGAGGGGCTAGTTGGTATATTACATTTTTAACTCTCGCTATAGTAGGCGCTATAGTCATAATAAGTAAAACTTTCTTCCAGAAAGGCACTCCGCTTCGGGGCGGTATTCCATCAGGTCATGCTGCTATGTCTTTCTCTATCTGGACTATCGTAACATTGCTTGAGGCAAATGCATTACTCTCAATATTGATATTTGTCATGGCAGTGATAATTGCATCCAGTAGGGTTAAAGAGGGTATTCACTCATTGTGGGAGATAACACTTGGAGGTTTGGTAGGGTTTTTAGTGACACTAACCATATTCCAGATATTTAGCGGCTAATGATGCCTAAAAGAGTAAGAAAATATTTTTTGACTGGTATTGCTACAGTCTTGCCATTAATAGTAACCTTCTGGTTTTTAACTTGGTTATTTGAAATTGTCGATAGCCTTTTATTAGATCCGTTTCTTAATTATGTTCAAAATTATTTCAGTTACCCTGGTATAGATATAATCGTCAAGGTGGTCTTGGTGCTAGTCTTGGTATTATTGCTCTCTTTTCTTGGATTTTTGGTTAGTTTTTTATTCTTCAGAAGATTTTTGAATTTTTTTGAAAATCTTTTTCTTAAATTCCCTATAGTAGGTAAGATTTATAAATCTATTAAACAGATAAGCGATGCTGTTATGGGTGAAGGTAGGAATGTGTTTAAAAAAGTAGTCTTTGTCGAGTATCCCTCTGACGGAAGGTTCTGTATAGGATTTATGACCGCTAAAGCAGAGAAGATTTTAAATGAAGCAGTTGGATCTGAGCTCATTGCCATCTTCATACCTACAACCCCCAATCCTACAAGTGGTATGTTAATTTACTATCCCAAGGAAAAGATTAAATATCTTGATATGACTGTTGAAGAGGGCATGAGAGTAGTTATTTCGGCAGGAACTGCAATTGTATCCTCCGATGATTGAAAAGACAAAAGCCTTTATAATCAATAGAAGAGTATATCGCGACACAAGCCTGCTTCTTACTCTATATAGCTATGATTTTGGTAAAATCGAGGGAATAGTAAAAGGCGTAAGAAAGATAGAGGATTATGGTCGCTATGATGGTATTTTGGATCTATTTTCCAATTACGAAGTGGTTTTCTATCCTCGTAAATCAAAATTTGCCCTCTTTGTTCAGTTTTACCTCCTAGACTCCTACTGGGATAGCATTAGAGATTACAACAAATTTTCCACTCTATGTTCAGCCATAGAGCTGTTGAACCATATTATGCAGCCTTATGAAGATAACAAGGATATATATGGTTTGATAGATTTTCTGTTAAGCGAGATATCTGTAAATAGGACAGATATTGTTTTTTATACTTTTTTGATAAAATTACTGAAATTCTCTGGTTTTAGCCCTCAAATAAACGAGTGTATCAGTTGTGCTAAAAAGATAGAATATAAGGGTTATTTCTCAATCTCTGAAGGGGTTTTATACTGTTCGAAGTGTGGCAGCGTGAGAAGAGGTTTAATTCCTATAAGCTCTGGAGTTATTAAGTCTATTAATTTTTTAAAAGACGAGCCTTATGTAAATATAAAAAGATTTCTATTTACTCCCAAAGTCAGGATGGATTTGGAAAACATTATTGCTAAGTTTTTAGAGTACCACATATCCTTTACCTCTAAAAGCTGGAGTGAGTTAAACTCTGAGCCTGTATATAGATGATCAGAGATAATATTATCAAAAGGTCTTTCTTTATTTCGTTTATGCTTCATTTTGCGTTCCTAATTCCTTGGAGAGGTATATTTTCTATCAAGCCCAATGAGAATAGAACATTAGGGGCAGAGCCTGTGGTAGTCTCTTATGAGATATCCAATAGAGAGAAAGTTGAAATTCAAAAGGTTGAAGTTCCAAAAAAAGATGAAAATACTAAAGCTGAGGACTTAGAGCGGGAGTCTTCCGAAGACTTTAAAGATGATGTTGTCCCAGAGGAGGAGCATGAGCAAGCTTCTTATTTAATTGAAGAGGATGAAGTCGTAAGCCTTTCAGGGAAGATGGATGGCCGCGAGGTCCCGGCTGTTCTTATTGAATACTATAGTTCCATAAGAGAAGAGATTAAAAAGAAAGCCTTCTATTATAAGCCTAATAAGGGTAGAGGTGCTGTCACAGTGCTCTTTGGAATTGATTCAAAGGGTCTACTTAAAAAATTGGCCATTGATGATATTAGGTCAACTAACCAAAAGACCTTGAGAGCCGCTGCTTTAGATAGCGTAAAACATGCTGCTCCTTTTCCTCCTTTTCCTCCGGAGCTTAAGAATAATATTATAACCTTCAGCATAACTATAGAGTTTGCATTGGGAAGTAACTAAAGCAGTATTTAATTTAAATTTAATCTATTTGGGGGTAAAATTGACTTCAATCTTTAAATATGGTAGATTTGAATAGTTTTAAATTTAGGAGAGAATCATGAAATACGCACTTCTTATTGCTGATGGGATGAATGATAGGCCTGTAAAAGAGCTTGATGGAGCTACGCCTTTAGAGGTTGCACATACGCCCAATATTGATAATATGGCCCAGAGAGGGGCTTTAATCGGTGTGGTTAGAAATGTTCCGCGTGGTTTTAAACCTGGCAGTGATATAGCAATAATGTCTATGCTTGGATATGATCCTAAATCATACTATACGGGCCGCGGTCCGCTTGAGGCTGCAAATCTAGGGTTGAAACTCACTGATAATCAAGTTGTTTTTAGATCTAACTTTGTAACGGTTGCAGAAGGGAAGATGATTGATTATTCTTCTTCTCACATAAGCAACAGAGAGACAGAAGTTTTGATAGAAGGTTTAAATAAGAAATTCGGTAGTAAAAAATTCAAGTTTTATACCGGTATAAGCTATAGAAATCTTTTAATCTCTGAAGGCATAGGTGATGAGGTTAAGACGATACCTCCTCACGATATAATTGGAGAGGAGATTGCTAAATTTTTACCTAGCGGATTAGACTCGGAGCTTATAAGAGATATGATGCTGGAGTCTCAGGATTTTTTAGCTTCTCACGATGTTAATAGAGTTCGCCTGGATTTGGGCGAGAATCCTGCAAATATGATATGGTTATGGGGTCAGGGCAGGCGCCCTAGTTTTCCGAGCTTTGAGAAAAAATATGGAGTAAATGGTTTTGTTATTTCTGCGGTTGATCTGGTAAATGGCATGGCAAGATCGATGGGCCTAGAGGTTGTAAAGGTTCCTGGTGCGACAGGGTATTATGATACAAATTATGCGGGCAAGGGAGAGTATGCAATAGAGAATCTCAAGAGATATGATTTTTGCTGCGTTCACCTTGAAGCAACAGACGAGGCAGGTCATAACGGAGATTTAAGAGAGAAGATAAAGGCAATTGAGTCTTTTGACCGTCATATTGTTGGTCCGATATATAACTATCTTAAGAAGGGTGGAGATTACAGGATTTTGATATCTTCGGATCATGCTACTCCTGTTGATCTGCGCACTCATACTGAAGAACCAGTAGCTTTCATCTGTTACGGCAAGGGGATAAAGAGCGGTATTAAGTTAAAGTCTTTTAATGAGAAAAACTCCAAGGCAACACTTATTGAATATATAGGGTCTAAGTTAATAGGAGAGGTCCTGTTTAAATGAGCGGTTTGACATTGCTGTCAGTTTCAATTGCGGCTTCTATGTTAGGTTATCTCTGTATTCCTAATAACTCTCTTTGCTGTGCTTTATAAGCTTAGTTAGCTTGCAAGAGATAGAAATATTGTTTTATCTATTATATCTATTATGTTAGTATTATTGGAAAGTTTAGTTTTATTGGAAGGGAGATTTATATTTAAAAAAAGAGCGGTGTAAATATGGGTAAGAAAAAAGAGATTATTGTGCAAAAATACGGCGGTTCTTCGGTGGCTACTGTTGAAAAGATCAAAAGAGTCGCTAGGAATATTGTAGCCTATAAGAAGAGAGGGTTTAGCGTGGTATCTGTAGTCTCTGCTTTAGGTGATACAACAGATGAGCTGATAAGCCTTGCAGCTAAAATTACAAAACACCCTCAAGAGAGGGAGTTTGATATGTTGATCTCAACCGGAGAGCAGGTTTCATCGGCTCTTCTTACTATGGCCATACATGATATGGGCTTTAAGGCTATATCTTTTACTGGTTTCCAGGTTGGAATTATAACCGATGGTGTGTTTACCAAAGCAAGGATTGTAAAGATAAATGCTGATAGAATAAAAAGCGAGCTTAAGAAAGACAAAATCGTAGTTGTTGCGGGATTCCAAGGCGTTAATCTTAATATGGATATCACAACTCTTGGCAGAGGAGGAAGCGATTTGACTGCAGTTGCTCTTACTAAGAGTCTTAATGCCGACGTATGCGAGATATATACTGACGTTAAGGGTGTCTACACAGCAGATCCTAGAATAGTTAAAGAGGCTAAAAAAATATCTAAGATATGCTATGATGAGATGCTTGAAATGGCATCGCTTGGTGCTCAAGTTATGCAGGCTCGCTCTATTGAATTTGCTAAAAAAAATAACGTTAAGATACATGTTCGTTCCAGCTCTTCTAGGGGAGAAGGAACAATGATCATGGGGGAGGTAAAAGGTATGGAAGATATCTATGTTTCAGGTGTAGCGATAGATAAAAAAGAAGCAAAAGTTACTATATGTGATGTTCCAGATAAGCCTGGAATTGCTGCTTTAATATTTTCGAGGATATCTGGTGAAAATATAAACGTTGATATGATTGTACAGAATATAAGCCGCAAAGGGTATACCGACCTCTCTTTTACTGTGCCTAAGACTGACTTGACCAAGACAGTGGATATTGCTAAGCTCGTTGCTTCTGAGATCAAATCAACAGGGGTGACAGTAGATAATAAAATTGCAAAAATATCAGTTATTGGGGTGGGTATGAGATCCCATGCCGGCATAGCCGCAGAGATGTTTCAGGCTCTTGCAGATAATAAGATAAATATAGAGATGATATCTACTTCGGAGATAAAGATTTCATGTGTTATAAACGTAAAGCATGCTGATGAGGCAGTAAGAATATTACATAGAGTGTTTAAATTGCATAATATAAAGAGGTGATTTAAAGATGAAGAAAAGAGTTGTTAAGATATACGATACTACTTTACGGGATGGTGCGCAGACACCAGGAGTCTCTTTTGCTGTAAAGGACAAATTGTCTATAACTGAAAAGTTAGACGATTTAGGTGTTCATTTTATTGAGGGAGGTTGGCCCGGCTCTAACCCTAAGGATATAGATTATTTTAAAAAGGCTAAAAAGTTAAAAATTAAGAACTCCCAGTTAGTTGCTTTTGGTTCTACAAGAAGAGCTAAAATAAAAGCTAGCGTTGATAATAATTTGAAGGCACTTTTAAAGTCAGAAGTTAAAAATATAGCCATCTTTGGTAAGAGCTGGGACTTGCATGTAAGCAAGGTCTTTAAAGTATCTTTAAATGAAAATTTGGATATGATTTTTGATTCTGTGTCTTTCTTAAAGAAGAAGGGTTGTTTTGTTTTTTTTGATGCTGAGCATTTCTTTGACGGCTATAGAGCTAATAGAGATTATGCTTTAGAGAGTTTAAGAGTAGCAAGATCAGCAGGAGCTGACTGCTTGGTTCTCTGTGACACTAATGGTGGTATGATTCCAAGCTGGGTTAGAGATATAGTGATAGATGTAAGGAGTGAGCTAGACATTGATTTAGGTATTCATGTACATAATGACTCTGGCATGGCAGTAGCAAACTCTATAGTGGCAGTTGAGGAGGGTGTTACCAATGTTCAGGGGACTATAAACGGTTATGGTGAGAGATGCGGCAATGCAGATATCTGTTCTTTAATTCCAAACATAAAACTGAAATTAAAATTAAATTGTATTCCAGATTCTAAAATTAAACACCTTACAGAGATATCTCGTTTTGTATCTGATATCTCGAATATGAAGCAATTTGAAAATCAACCCTATGTTGGCTCTAGTGCATTTGCTCACAAAGGCGGGGTCCATATCAATGCTGTCATGAAAGAGTCTAGTACTTATGAACATGTAGATCCGGAGTTAGTTGGCAACAGAAGAGAGCTTTTGGTCTCAGAATTATCAGGTAAATCTTCGCTGGTTTTAAAAGCTCAAGAGTATGGATATGAGCTTCAAAAAGATAAGAATGTTACCGGAAAGCTGCATAAGCTCCTTCAGGGCTTGGAGCATGAAGGTTATCATTTTGAAGCTGCTGAAGGCTCCTTTGAGCTGCTTTTGAATAAACATCTTAAGAAATTCAAAAAGTTCTTTACTTTAGAGGGGTTCCGAGTCGTAGTTGAACAAGAGAATAAAGATGAGATTGTTTCAGAGGCGACTATCAAGCTTAAGGTTAATAGTAAAAAAGAATATACGGTTGCAAAAGGTGATGGCCCGGTAAATGCATTGGATTCGGCCTTAAGGAAAGCTTTAAATCGGTTCTACCCTGTATTGGCTGAGATGAGGCTCTCAGATTTTAAGGTAAGAGTTTTGGATGAAAAAGACGGTTCTGCTGCTAAAGTCCGGGTTTTAATACAGTCTCAAGATAGAGAGAGCAGCTGGAATACAATAGGAGTATCTGAGAATATTGTTGAAGCTAGCTGGAAGGCTCTATTGGATAGTGTTGAGTATAAGCTAATGAAAGAACGTAAGAGGGGTAGGATATAAATTGATGGAGCCTCGCTATGACTCTAAAGAGATAGAGCAGAAATGGTATGAGTTTTGGGAAAGCAGTGGCTTCTTTAAGGCTTCAGTTGATAGAAATAAAAAACCCTACTCGATTGTAATTCCTCCTCCCAATGTTACTGGTATCTTACATATGGGGCATGCGCTCAATAGCACCATTCAGGATATATTAATAAGATATAAAAGAATGCAGGGATATGCTTCTCTTTGGATCCCGGGTACTGATCATGCCGGAATAGCCACTCAGAATGTTGTTGAGAAACAACTGGCAAAAGAAGATTTAAGCAGGGATGATTTAGGGAGAGAGGGTTTTGTGGATCGTGTTTGGAAATGGCGCCAAAAATATGGTTCTACCATAGTAAAGCAGCTTAGGCGTTTGGGAGCATCTTGCGATTGGAGTAGAGAGCGCTTTACGATGGATGAAGGCCTATCAGATGCTGTACTGGAAGCGTTTATAAGGCTTTATGATAAAGGTCTAGTCTATCGCGGTCGCTATATTATTAATTGGTGTCCGCGTTGCAAGACTGCACTTTCCGATGAAGAGGTGGAACATCAAGAGCGGGAAGGATTTCTCTATTATTTAAAGTATCCTGTGTTGGATGAAGAGGGCAAGTTTGTAACAGTTGCTACAACCCGTCCTGAAACAATGCTTGGTGATGTTGCTATAGCGGTTCATCCAAGCGATGAAAGGTTTGAATTCTTAAAGAGCAAGAGAGTTGTTCTGCCCATTTTAAATAGAGAGCTTGAGCTTGTTTGGGATGATATTGTAGATCCTGAGTTCGGTACCGGGGCAGTAAAAATTACCCCTGCTCATGATGAAAATGATTTTGAGATCGCAATGAGGCATGGACTTAAGCCCATTGTTGTTATGGATGAAGGCGGTGTAATGAATGAAAATGCAGTCAAATACAAGGGGATGGATAGATTTGCTGCTCGGGAGAAAATAATAGAAGATTTAGAAAAACAGGATCTAGTTGAAAAGATAGAGCCTTATATAAATTCAATAGGCCACTGTTATCGTTGTGACACTGTGGTAGAGCCCTATATATCTTGGCAGTGGTTTGTTAAAATGAAGCCTTTGGCAAAAGAAGCCATCAAGGTTGTAAAAAATAAAGAGGTTAAATTCTTTCCTCCTCGTTGGGAGAAGGTCTATCTTCATTGGATGGAGAGCATTCGTGACTGGTGTATATCCCGTCAGATATGGTGGGGACATAGAATCCCTGTATATTATTGCAGAGATTGCTATAAGCAGACCGAGGTTTTAAGCAGCTTAGGCTCTGAGGATAGCGAAAATATTAAAGGTATAATTGTTTCTCGGGATAAACCTAAGAGTTGCCCTGAATGTAGCGGTAGCGATATTTATCAAGATCAAGATGTTTTAGATACATGGTTTTCTTCTTGGCTCTGGCCATTTTCTACTATGGGCTGGCCAAATATTGCTGAAGGGGAACAGCAGGCTGGTAAAAGTCGAGATTTAAGTGATTTGGATTATTTCTATCCTACCTCGACTTTAGTTACAGCACAAGAGATACTGTTTTTTTGGGTTGCACGTATGGTTATGGCGGGACTTGAATTTGTAGGTCAGGCTCCATTTTCCGATGTCTATATTCACGGTACTGTTAGAGATGAAAAGGGTAGGAAGATGTCCAAGTCTTTAGGTAATGTAATTGATCCTTTAGAGATTATAGATGAATATGGGGCTGACGCTTTGAGGTTCAGCCTAATTTCGATTACTTCAGTTGGACAGGATGTATTTTTATCTAAAGACAAATTTATTTTCGGTCGCAATTTTACCAATAAAATCTGGAATGCGGCAAGGTTTTTAATATCAAATCTAGATGATTTAGATGAAGGTTTTAAAATAGAAGATTACTCTCTTTTTGATAAATGGATTCTTAACAGCCTCAATGATTTAATATCAAAAATAGATAAGGCTTTAGAAGAGTATAGTTTTAATGAAGCGGCAAATTTGTTGTATGAGTTTTTTTGGCATCAGTTTTGCGATTGGTATATTGAGTTAGAGAAGAAAGATCTTTATGCTAAAAACAGAGATGCTAAAAACAGAGCTTCTGTTGTACTAATTTTTGTGTTGGATAATTTCTTACGTCTCTTGCATCCTTTTATGCCTTTTATCAGCGAAGATATTTGGCAGAAATTAAAGTCGTATTTAACCAAGTCGTATAAGGCGATGGGGTTAGAGTTTCAGAATGCAGATAGTTTAATGCTTATGCCTTGGTCTAAAGAGGTTGAGCAATTTAAAGATAAGGAAAGCAAAGATGCAATGGAAGATATAATCGCAGTCATTCAATGCATCCGTAATATTCGTTCGGAGCTGAATGTTCCTCCGTCTAAAAAGACAACTCTTGTACTTGCAGGAGGAAGAGAGAGATTGCTGGCCGATTTTAAAAAGCACAGTGATTACCTTACGCCTCTTGCGCAGGTATCTAATTTAGAGATTTTTAATCAAGATATCGATCGCCCAGCTCATTCTGCATTTGGCACAGCAGGCGGATTAAATATATACGTACTGCTGGAGGGCGTAATTGATTTGGAAAAAGAAAAGAAGAGGTTAGAGAAGAGAGAGGAAGGGTTAGAAATAGAATTAAATCAAGTCCAGAAAAAACTTGAAAATAAAGATTTTTTAAATAGGGCCAATCCGGAAGTTGTTTTAAAAACGAAACAGAAAGAAGAGTCTTTAAAGGACCACCTTAAAGATCTTGTTGTAATAATGAACAATTTATGAAGATTACTCCTGATGTTAAAACTCTGATTGCGCAGGCGCTTCAAGAAGACAGCGTAAAGCACGACTTTACTACTTTTGGTTTAGGTGTTAAAGATTTAAAAATAAAAGCTGCTCTTTTAACTCAGCAAGATGGAATACTTTGCGGGTTTGATGTATTTAAAGAGGTATTTAAAGCTTGCGGTGAGGTAAAGTGGTCGAGTGAGTTTAAAGACGGTATGTGTTTTAAGAAAGGATATAAAATTACACATTTAGAAGCTAGGGCAGGAACTATTTTAGCCGCTGAGCGTGCTGCACTTAACTTTTTATCACACTTATCTGGCGTCGCAACATTTACTAATACATTTGTTAAGCTTGTTAAACAAAGAAAGATAAAGATTTATGATACCAGAAAGACCACTCCTGGCTTAAGAGGATTAGAGAAATATGCAGTTAAAATAGGCGGAGGTTATAACCATCGTTTTGATTTATCCGGTTCTATGATGATTAAAGATAATCATATTAATATTTTTCAAAAAGAATATCTTAAAGATGATTATATTATTCAGATGGTGAAGAGATTGAAGAAAAAATATCCTCACAGAGCATTAGTGCTTGAAGTCCATACTTTAGGGGAGTGGAGACAGGCAATGCAGGTAAATCCTGATGTTGTAATGTTAGATAATTGGAAGCCTGATGATATTGAGACAGCTTTAAAGATGCTTAAGAAGAGGCTGTTTGAGGTTGAAATTTCAGGCAATATAGATTTTGATAAACTAAAGAAAGTATTAAGCTTAGGAATAGATAGAATCTCTCTTGGCCGTATTACTCATTCTGCGCCCATTGTAGATTTTTCCTTAGAAGTCAATTAAAGTATTTTATTTTCGCAATATCAATTGTTCTATTTCTTTGCTTAGTTTTTGGGCGATTAGTTGATGTCCTAATTTTG
Source organism: Candidatus Kaelpia aquatica (assembly GCA_030765335.1). Classification (NCBI taxonomy): domain Bacteria; kingdom Pseudomonadati; phylum Candidatus Omnitrophota; genus Candidatus Kaelpia; species Candidatus Kaelpia aquatica. The sequence goes on from JAVCCU010000022.1 coordinate 52,944, forward strand.
AAGGATGAACCTGGTCTAAGAAGTAATTGTGTATTTTATCTTCTCCAGCTTGATAGACATCATAAAGTTTAATATATGGTTTAATTGGGTTATTTCTTTCATAACGGTTTAGATTATCATTTATATACCAACAGTATTCAATAAAAATTACACGGCTGTTATTCTTTAAACACATTTCTTTTATTTCCTGTAGATTTTTTAAAAAGTCTGATCGAGATACTCTTATTTTAGTATAATTTCTTTCTGCAGGGTTGTTAAAACTTTTATCCACTATTTTTCTAAAGTAATTTAAATTGATATTTCTCACTAAACGATAAAATTTTAGATTATTATAGAGAAAATTATGAATTTTGGTTATCTTTAAATTTTTATTATTTCTGGTATAAAATTCTTTATCACTATAAAAAGGGGCAAAGCATCTGTCGTTAGCTCCAAACCAGACAATAACGCAATCGGGTTTAAGTTGTGCTATATATTTTTTTAGGAAAAGCAATCCTTGAAGAGAAGAATATCCTGGATAGCCGAAATTAAATATTTTAAATTCTTTTTTAATATCGGAACTGTTTA